>DATERS010000139.1:0-23344 GCA_035271365.1 Thiopseudomonas sp. | reverse complement strand
AATTACCAGATAATAAGCCTAATGTCTTACAGCCTGTGAGCTGCGGCCTTAAGAAAATATTCACTGAAGCATCGGCTGAAACGTCGCCTGTTGATTCGCGGTAAAAAGCCAATCCTGCTACAAAATCCAGAAAACTTCGCGCAAACAGCATAAAAGAGTGATTAAAACCTCTAAAACAGACTCAATGCTATGCTTAGCCTCTTATAGACTGCAAAACCATCGAGTAAGTGAGTAAAACGTGCGTGAAGAGTTTTGGAAACATTATTCGCTGAGCGAATTAACCCCTAAAGAATGGGAAGCCCTATGTGATGGCTGCGGACAATGCTGCCTAGTACGCCATGTGGACGGCAATCAAGTCACTGTTTTTAATATTGCCTGCGGACTCTTGGATTTAGAAACCAGCAGCTGCAGTGATTACCACAATCGCCTTGAAAAAGTGCCCTACTGCAGTCAATTAACAGCCGAAAACATTCCAGAGTTTGGCTGGTTACCAGAGTCCTGCACTTATCGTCGCATTCACCGAGGTGAAGATCTGCCGCAATGGCACCCGATACGCACTGGAAACCGAGATCAGATGCGCAAAGAAGGCATCACAGTCTGCAGTACAGCTGTGCATGTCAACGAAGTTCCACGACACGAAAGGCCACTGCACCTGCTCAAAGTCAAACTGATGGACTAGGCGTCTTACCCTTAATCTAGTCAATATTATAGACCGAATGGGTAAGTATCAGGCATACCTTTAAGTTCGCGGCTGTCGAGTGTGGTCACTGCGCTACTGTGATCAACCCAAATATATTCGTCAAACTGCCGCGGAAGTTGTGCTTCAGAATAATGACTGGCTCGTTCGGTTTCAGGTCGGTAGATCACGCCAATCGCCCGCCCAAGACGAGTCTTAGATAAGCCGTGACGCACCTCAGGATCCGCGCCCTGCCCCAACGGCAGCAAGAAACCTGCATGCCCTGTGGCGTGGCAAAGCCGCTCGTAACTGTCGGCCAGCGCAGGACGCAGGGTTTTAATTTCCATCGGCTCATCCCAGTCCGAGGCCGCAGCAACCGTACCGCTGTGAGTTCCGAAACCAATCAGATAAACGTCATCGCCCAAGCGCTCCCTGCACAATTGACCAATATTAAGCTCACCATAATGGTATCTCTCCGTCGCACGCGCATCGCCAATATGCGAATTATGCGCCCAGACCACAGCTCGACTGCCTTCACCGTGATAAGCCAATAACTCTTCAAGAGTCTCAAACATATATGTATCACGCAGATTCCAAGTGTTTTGCGAATCGTCGTACATCGCACGGTAATACGCCTCGGCACTGGCCACTAGACGTGCGTTTTGCAGCGCATCGAAAAATCGTTCACTACCCTGCTCAACGTACTCACTTTGCCGCGCCTGTAAATAGTTGAGCACATCGAGCACTGCAGGTTCGCAACCGACTAAGCCCAAGCTCCCAGTTTGGCGACCATACTCAGCTAAATCAGGCTTAAAAGGCTCTAAACAGCTATAACGCTCACGGGCAAAATCTGCGGCTTTGGGATCAACGTCATCAAGATATTCAATTACCGCCTCGACGGATTGAAAAAGGCTGTAAAGATCGAGCCCATAAAAGGCAATACGCGCACTGGAATCATGATCGGCATTGTACTCACGCAGCCAATCAACAAATCCGTGTACCTCTTCATTACGCCACATCCACGTCGGGAAGCGGGCAAAAGCAGTCCACTCCGATTGCGGATACTCAGCATGGCGGATGTAATGGTCAATACGCGCTACATCCGGCCAATCGCCTTCAATCGCAACAAAATCAAAACCCTTTTCCTCAATTAAAGCGCGCGTGATGCGCTGTCGTGCTCGGTAAAACTCAGAAGTACCATGCGATGCTTCACCGAGTAATACCAAACGACTGTCACCGATCCGCTCAAGCAACCCGTGCAGCGGAAAATTATCCACTGAATCAAATGGCTCAGCGACTTGAGCAATTCGCTCAACCAAGCGCTGATCGTCCAAAGACAAAGTGTAATTTTCCTCGCCGCTCTCAGCTATTAACGGCACAACGGCTTTATCTAGCAGTCCTTGCATCGCATCATCCACCCTAGACGAATCTAGAGCATGCTCACTGATTTTCTCGTCCACCATTGTCTGACGGCGGGGTGTTTGATCTTGATCGGCCATTGTTCACCTCATCACATAGCATAGAGTTTGTTATATCTGCACGGAGTCGTTTGACGGAGCGTTGATTCTGACCATAACATAGCGTTTATAGAGCCACATTCTAGGTAAGCAAAAATGACCACGGCATTTGTATTGGGTGGTGGCGGGCTGCTCGGAGCGCACCAAGTCGGCATGCTGCGAGCACTGATTGAGCGGAAAATCACACCTAAGTTAATCGTCGGCACCTCAATCGGAGCCGTCAATGGCGCAATGATCGCTGGTGATCCATCATTGGCCACCATTGAGCGCATGGCTGAGTTATGGACAACGATTGGACAAAAAGACGCCTTTGACGCCTCGATTTTCGAGCAGATCAAGATTTTCTCTCAATCGGGAACGCACCTGCGCGATAATCAATCACTACGCCAGTTATTGACCGAGGCCTTCAAGGTCGAGCGAATTGAAGACTTATTGGTGCCATTTCAATGCGTTGCCGCAAGCATTGAAGCTGCAAGCATTCATTACTTTGAGCGCGGAGCGCTGGTTGATGCAGTACTCGCATCCTCGGCCGTGCCGGGGCTACTGCCACCTGTTGAAATTGATGGTGAACACTACTTTGATGGCGGCCTTGTTTCCCCTATTCCACTCGATCGAGCAATCAAACTCGGAGCAACAACCATTTACGTTCTACAAGTGGGCTGGATCGAAGCGCCGCTGACAGTGCCCTCAGGCCCATGGGAAGTAGCAATGGTCGCCTATGAAATCGCGCGCCGACACCGTTTTGTTGAAGCCTTAGCCAGTATGCCAGCGGACGTCACAGTGCATATATTGCCAACCGGTGAGCCTAAAGCCTTTAATAACCTTAAGCACCGCGTAGCCAACGGATCAATTGTCAGCGAACGCATTGAGGAATCGTACCAAGCAACCTGTGCCTATCTCGACACTATTGAAGCGCAAGCATCGGAGTCAGCTGCAAAGATCCACGACTCTGATTCCGAGTCTAAATTTCATCACCTAGGTCATATCCAAAGCAGCGCACTCTAAGGATATAATGCGCCTAAGTTGATTTTAAACAGACCGAATGGATCAGCTATAGATCGGCTCTTTAATTGTGTAAACACGATTTCAATAGTGCCTGAAGCTTGTCCGTTCCTAGACTGTTCATAAGCTCGATATTGCGCTCTGGAATATCATTCACATTAGGATAATCAGCAATAACGCGCTCAAGACTGTCCTCACGAATCAGATGCAATACAGGATACGGCGAGCGGTTGGTATAGTTCTCCGCATCATCCGGATGCGTACCGCCAAACTGGTAGTCCGGATGGAAACTGGCGATCTGATAGATACCTTCCAAGTCCATCTCAAGCAATAAACCATCAGCAAAACTCAGAAAATCATTGAAGTCGTAAAAGTCCTGCAACACCTGTGGGTGAATCAGTAGCGTGGTTTCAATCGACGCATCGGTATTGAGCAACTCCAATTCAGTTTGCAGAGTCTGCAGTAACTGCTCTTGGGTAGTCGCTGCGGTCGTGACAAAGCGTACGCGATTCTTGACCAGTTCACGCTTGGCAAAGGGGCACAGATTCATCCCCACCACCAAGGTTTCAACCCACTTTTGTACCGCTAAGACAATGTTCTCATCACTGACAAGATCAGCTGATTTTGATGCTTCTTTCATATGCTTTCCACGACTGATGAGCTGATAATTCCAGATAGAGTACTGGTGTTTAGCGCAGCATAACCTTTCAAAATAGCCTTAACAGCAACTTGATTGTACTCAGGCTGGTTTTTGCGCTCTGTTTGCGATAGATCATGTTTCTGGCACAGCATAAGGCTGAGGACTCAGCGCATCAGCAGCGCTACTCCCCAGCCTGACGATTACGGCGCACTATGCTTGTGCTTCGGCCTCTGCTGCAACCTCAGCTTTAGCAGTTTTCAATTTACCTTTGAGCAGCATCACCAAACCCACCGCAATAGCGATCAGAATGATACCAATCAGTGGGCGGTAAAATAACCATGCAATAGCAATGGTTATCAACGATGCAGGAGCAGCGATTAAAAACGCCACAATACCCGCGCCAGCACCGACGATAGTGCCCGCAATAGGCAGCACATCAGCAATCACTGAAAGTGGTCTAAGGAATAAATTCAGCCCGATCATCATGCAGACAAAGCCGCCCAATCTCAGCAACCATGTTAGTACGGTATTGCTGTCTTGCGCATCTTGAATCATCGCCTCTGCTGAGTGCCTACCAATCTGCAAAAGCTCAATGGACCCGCGCGCTTTAGCAATATAGGGTTCAAACGTATGACCCACCTGCTTGGCAATCACGCTGACCTCCACAGGTTTAACTGCCTCGAAGGTCACTCGTAGATCACCCACCTGCGGATTAGCTGGGTCTGTGCCAATATAGAAGCCTGCATTGTAGACTCGACCGGTGTCTTTAATCATCTTAGGTAGCGGCGTATCACTGCCAATGATCACCGGTTCAAAGCTGTCGATACTGCGAACCAACGAGGGTGACAGAGTGAAAGCATCCAAGGTCACGCGATCAGCGACTTGCTGTGTTGACTTATAGGGCATGGAAGACGGATTGGGGTGCCCGTAGGGCTTTTTAAAGTTATCCGAATTAATCGACTTTTCCGACCACGTCTTACTGTAAGTGTACTCAGTCACAGTCTCTGTACTACCGCCCATATTCTTGGTGGTCTCACTGTGCGAGCTTTCCTGCCACTGATACATTTCAGCGACCCGTCTAAGCTGTAGCGCATTGACTGACACACCAAAAGCAGGATCGGTGAGAATGGCTTGAGTATCCGCCAACCCAGTCATATGAATCAGACGCCCAGCGTTAGCAGGATCAACCTGATCAGAGGCGACGCTGAGAACAATATCCCCCCCTTCTTTTAGGGTCTTATAGGTTGTAACGGCTCGACCTTCATTCCAAAACAGCAACACAAATGCCACAACAAACAACACCAGACCCACCAAGATCCCCTTGATAGCATTGCCGATGCGGCTGAGCCACGATTGACGGGTAACTTCTGTAAAGCGATCATCTGACATAAGTGACTCCTTTCTTTTATGTGGACTGCTGATATCTAACAGCTTTCATGCTGTAAGGCTGGTCACTTTTTCTGGACTTAAACACTCAGCTCAGCTGCTCTCAGCACTGTATATAAACTACACAATATATTAATGAGTTTACTATGCGGCATACACAATAATTTAATAAAAATAATTAAATTTTTATGTCCGCTATGATCGACAGTTCATTAGTCATTCAGTTGATGGTTAAAGAGCAAAAATAAAAATATTATGTCTAGGGAGGACTGACACTGTGAATACAACAGGTTATGCCATTCGTCATTTAGGTAAAAGCGATCTGTTGGCAGCAGCAGAGATTTGCGCTAAAGCAATGAACGACAATCCCATCCATATCAAAGTATTTGGAGCCGACCCCGCATTGCGCCAGCGTCGACTGCAGCGTTTTTTCCCAGGAATGCTCGCCTATGTTGAGCGCAAAGGCAGTCTTTACGGCAGCTTTTCTGATGAAACGATGGTCGGTGTGCTGGGCATGCTGCCACCCGGACACTGTAAACCAACTTTTGGCGATATTGTGCGACTACTGCCAACCCTGCTGACATCAAACAGTCCAATTGGCACAATACGCCTAGCAACATGGCTCAGCCGTTGGGCCCAAATAGATCCTGCTACGCCGCACTGGCACCTGGGGCCGCTATCCGTCGATCCCGCATGGCAAGGCCAAGGTATTGGCACGCAATTGATTGAGTACGCCTATAGCATCTGCACTGGCGCTGAACTCTATCTAGAGACCGACAAACTCAGCAACGTGGAGCTATACAAGAAGTTTGGTTTTTCTATTTTGGACACGCCATCGATTCTGGGCACTCCAAGCTGGCTGATGACAGGACCCGCCCGCTCAGAGAAAACAGAAAAATAGATCAGTCTTAGTTTTGCTGCATCTTCACAGAACACTATCCACCCCCACATTAGAAGTACGTGGGTGTTTCGCACAAGACTGATCAACCACTCTAAAAACGATGCATAGGTGCTGATAGACTTGCGCCATCCTTGGCCCTCGTTCACTTATGTGTGCCGACCTAAAGCAGGCTAGAACTTATCAGTAATTGCACCTTCAGAGGCCGAACCCACGGTTTTAGCGTATTTGGCTAATACACCGCGCTGCACATTCGGCTCAGGTGCTTTCCATGCACTTAAGCGTTGTTGAATCTCTGCATCTGAAATTTCCAAGTTTATTTCATCGTTATCAGCGTCAATCGTAATAGTATCGCCGTCTTCAATAATAGCGATTGGCCCACCTACCATAGCTTCGGGGGTGATATGCCCGACGACAAAACCATGACTGCCACCCGAGAAGCGACCATCAGTAATCAGCGCCACATCATTGCCCAGACCGCGCCCCATAATGGCTGAGGTGGGCGAGAGCATTTCGCGCATACCTGGGCCACCTTTCGGGCCTTCGTAACGAATGACGATCACATCACCGGCCACCACGGTACCGTCCAAGATCGCGGTCATCGATGCTTCTTCTGAGTTAAACACCCGCGCTGTACCGGTAAACTTAGTCCCTTCTTGACCACTGATTTTCGCCACCGCACCAGTCGGGGCAATACTGCCGCGTAAAATGCGTAAATGACTGTCAGCTTTAAGCGGCTGATCAAAGGGCATAATGATTTTTTGCCCAGCTGGATAATCTTCTACATCAGCCAAGTTTTCCGCGAGGGTTTTACCACTCACAGTTAAGCAATCACCGTGCAGCAAGCCTTTGTCCAACAAACGCTTCATTAATGGTGCAATACCACCAATCTTAATCAAATCAGACATCAGGTATTGACCGGATGGACGCAAGTCAGCCAAGACCGGCACACGTTTACCGATCTCAGTAAAATCATCAATGCTCAGTTCCACATTGACCGCATCGGCCATAGCCAATAAGTGCAACACCGCATTGGTCGAGCCACCAAAAGCGATGACCACAGTCACGGCATTTTCAAAGGCTTTACGCGTCATAATATCGCTGGGTTTAATATCATTTTCGAGCAGCCATTGAATGGCCTGCCCTGCGCGTCGGCAATCATCACTTTTCTCTGAAGAAACCGCTTCTTGCGCAGAACTGCCCGGCAAGCTCATCCCTAAGGCTTCAATCGCAGATGCCATGGTATTTGCGGTGTACATACCGCCACATGATCCTGGGCCTGGAATAGCGGTCTTTTCAATATCAATCACTTCTATTGTATTTAAATCACCACGAGCATGCGCACCCACAGCTTCAAATACAGACACAATATCCGTATGGTTTTTACCCGGTCGAATGGTGCCGCCATAGACAAACAATGATGGACGATTTAAGCGCGCCATGGCTATTAAACAGCCCGGCATATTTTTATCGCAACCACCAATGGTGATCACTGCATCAAAGCCTTGGCAAGCGACCACAGTTTCAATCGAGTCGGCAATCACCTCGCGCGATACCAGCGAATACTTCATACCTTGGTAGCCATTAGCGATACCGTCAGAAACGGTAATGGTATTGAAAATCACCGGCTTGGCATCAGCCGCATACACGCCTTTGGCAACTTCTTCAGCGAGGACATTAATATGGATATTACAGGGCGTCACTTGGCTCCAAGTCGAGGCAATACCGACTTGTGGGCGCTTGAAATCTTTATCTTCAAAACCGACGGCGCGCAGCATCGAACGTGCTGGGGCTTTTTGAATACCATCGACTAAAAGGGAGGAGTGTTTTCTGTTGTTATTATCTTTTATTGTCATATGCGCTCCAATAGCTCGTGGTTGATAGGTCACTATAGCTTAAGTCATATGCATTGAACCCCGACTAGTAGGTTTCATTTTCATCGCGCACTGACACTGTTACATTGCCCATGGAGTCAAGCAATACATTGAACACAATAGGTTTGCAGCACACCTGGCAATCCTCAATATATTGCTGCCCGACTTCTTCCGGATCGATCAGCACTTCCAGCGCTTCGCCGCAGTAGGGGCAATAGACTGTTTCTTCGGTTAAAAAGCTCATGATTTTTATCATGCCTCCACAGTAAAATATCTAACTGAACACTCAGAAAAAATGAGTCCACCATTAGGAGTCCTCAGGCTAAAAGCTTAAATACTCGGATCCCACCGACATGAGTGCTCGATACTTTCAGGGATCGAAAAAGGCAGTCGAGGCTCTGCAAAGTTAGAAAATAAATCCATTTACACTGCTAACTTAGTCACCAATGTGCCATGTGCTTTTAATCTATACGACGTGAGCTTCCCTGACATTAGAGCTCGGTTCTTTCATCGAGACATTCATAGCCACCCATTTCAAACTCACGGCAGATCCATGGGCGTTGATCATAAATACTGCAGAGCATCGTCGATCGATCCAAAGCGGCACACCAGCCGTCGTCTAAACGAGCCATGCTCATCCCGCCCCACTGATCTTCAGCAATATATTCTTCTGGCACGCCCGTATCGGTAATAAGCATGACCTCTAAGCGGCAACAGTTCGCCTTGCAAGTTGAGCAGGTCACATCAGCATTGGACACGTTAATCACTTCAATATTCATTGTTTATCGCCCAGATATTTGCTTCGGCTTGTTTGGTTTTCTCATGATGCTGCGTAACGATTTTATTGATCTACGGCTACAGAATGCAGCTCAGTCAGCGCTCTAGCTCAACCGTCGCGCAGATCTGTATTAAGCATCTTTCTCGACGATTGATACCCGCGTGCGGTTACGACCACCGTTTTTGGCGATATACAGGGCTTGATCAACGCGCTCAATCAAATCCGCGAGTGCTTCATTAGGCTGTAGCTCACCCACGCCGACCGACATCGTAATAGAGCCAACGTCGTCATGATGTTTGTTCTGCACAGCTTCTCGGCAACGTTCAGCCAAGCGCAATCCCTGATCCACATCGCAGCCACCGAAAATCAGCAAAAATTCTTCTCCACCCCAACGAATCACAGTATCGTTGGCCCTGAGAGTTGCAATCATAGTGCCCGCAGTAGCTTTGAGAACAGTATCGCCGGTGCTGTGTCCCCAGTTGTCATTCACTTGTTTAAAATGGTCGATATCAGCCATCGCGATCGACATCGGCAATTGGCCTCCGCGGTGCTGCATATAGGCTTTTTCCAGAGCCAACTCGCCTGCGGATCGATTTAAAGCGCCAGTCAATCCATCAAAACGCACCATTTCACGGAACATTTGCTCTTCCAGTATGCGCGTTGTTCGGTCGCGAAATATGCTCACATAATGAGTAATGTTATTCGCATCATCGATCAGCGGCGTAATGGTTTCGTCACAATAGATCCGCTTATTACTCTTGCTGCGATTGACAAAAGTGCCCTTGTAAGAGCCACCTTTTTTTAGAGTGCTCCACATATCCTTATAGAACTCGAAGTCCTGCTCACCCGACTTAAGCATGCTCGGGTTGCGACCCAGCACCTCGGTGAGTCCGTATCCAGTGATTTTCTCGAAAGCCTTGTTCACAAACTCAATGGTGCCAGTGCTATCAGTGATCAGTACGCCATCATCGGTAGCATTGAGTACATGAGCAAAAAGCTGAGTGGTCTTTTGCGCTGCCATTAGGCTGCTGATGTCCTGCTGCAAGGAAACGAAATGAGTAATGTCACCCGCCTCATTACGTACAGGAGAAATATTCCACTCAACAGTGTACGGACGCCCATCCTTGCGGTAGTTAACCGTTGAACCTTGGAAAAAAACACCGTCACGTAAGCTCTGACGCAAGCGATCAATCACTTGCGGATTGGTCTCTGGGCCCTGTAAAAATCGCGGATTGCGCCCCAACAATTCTTCTTTGCTGTAGCCCGTCATCTGTGAAAAAGCCTGGTTGACGAAGACAATACGGTGCCCCCCTTCGCCAGAGTGTGCATCCGTCAGTAAAACAGCGTTGTACGACTGATCAAGGGCAAAGGCAATAATGCTTGGATCAATGTGGCTAGCGATCGTATTCATACTGGGGGAAAACACTCCGCGTGGATTGATTCTTGTGCGTGACACTCGATTAAAGACCTTTGAACGAGTTTGCACTCAATTGCGTATCAGTGGCCAATCAGCAAGACACTCTATTGTAACTAACAAAGCAAGAATTTCTCCAGTCAACAGTAGCTAGGAACGGCTTTGGGTGATGTGTTAAATATTACTATGTGTTTTTCGTAGCTCTTTTTGTAAAAACAGTTCAACAAATACAAAAGCAAAAGGAACCAGCGCCGACAAGAACACTAGAAACCAGACACCCGTAGACCAGCCTTGTTGACGTGCTGCAAGAATTGAAAGCACAGAATACAAAATAAATAATACGCCATGTCCCATGCCAATTGTGGAGACTAGATCTCTGCTCAGAAGCCCCAGTGATACGCACAATATAAGCAGGTAAGACATGCCCTCTATGAGGCTTACGGTTCTAAATAGCTTTAACACTTAAGATTCCTTTAGGTTTTTGAGTATAAATATAATCGTTTTTATAACTTAAATTTTAGCCTAGCTGCCCGCTTAACCTATTAATTAAGTGGATAAAAAACGCGCTGCCAACAGTCTGTCTTTGCCTTAAATTCTTTGCTGTGAGAGTCTGGAGTTTAGCAGTAACTGATTCTCAGCTTAGAGTTTCAAACGTTGCACCGAGTGTATGACTGCAGATCTCAAAGCATAGATTACAAGGTCATATACTATAGGACTTGCGTCACGAAAGGAGATACACATAATGAATAATGATAAGAAAACCCAACTGAGTCGTACTACTGTTTTACTGCACTGGATCGTGGCCATCGGGGTGATGGGCATGCTCGCGATTGGGGTGTATATGGTTAAAAACCAGGCCTATGCGCTGTATCCATGGCACAAATCTTTTGGTCAACTCATCTTTATTTTCGCAGCTGCGCAGATCATCTGGCGCTTTAAAAACGGCTGGCCCGAGCCTGTGCGCGAATATCTGCGCATCGAACAACTCTTAGCGCGAACCGTGCATTATTTGCTACTTATTGGTGTACTGATGATGCCAGTTTTCGGCTTTCTGATGTCCGTATTCGGTGGCAATGGCGTTGACTTCTTCGGTCTAGAGGTGGTGGCAAGAAATCTGGATCCAGCAAACTTGGAGAAGGTTATCCCGATCAACGGGGCAATTGCAGGCCTCACCCATACCGCACACGGGGTGGTCGGCTACCTGCTGATTGCGGCGATAGCACTACATATAGCAGGTGCTCTCAAGCACCACGTCATCGACAAAGATGGCACGCTGCGACGTATGCTCGGCAAGAAAGTGTAATCACCGAGCGTCTTGGCAAAGCGACGCGACGCGTCGTGAGCACTAGCGCTAGTGCAACACAGACTAAGCTCATACCTCTTATCCCCACGATCAATCACGGGGATAAGAGGCCAAGCTGATTAACCTCATAACCGCTATATTTTCAGAGTGTTAAGCGATAACAACTTAACATTCGTATTGACATGCCAAGCGTCCTTTAAATAAACGGGCCCAGCCGAGCCAACCACGATTGCTTCGACTGTAGAGCCGACCATAACGTATCGAATCCAAGCCAAGCAATAAACAATCCAAGACCTATATTGATCAGTGGATGAACAACACCAAAGAAAACTACATAGACGCCCAGACAGGTCAAGAACACCCCAAACAGCCCTGACAACACTCGATAGACGCTACCTCGGTAAAAGCGATTGTGATCGTTCTGAGAAGTCATCGTATCCCTCACAATAAATTTAAGCGGCTGCAGATATAGAAAATACTGGAAAAATCAGGCAGTTGATCAACCGCACGGCAAAAAGCAATTTTACATCATGATTTTTTATACAGTCTAACAACGGAGCCTGATAGCAAGGCGTGTATTAGCCAAGATTTGGAAGCTCTGCATAGAGTTTTTCTATCCTATCTTGACCGTACTTTCTTTCGAGTTTTCTGACTAAGAAATGCCCTCTGGCCATATCCTGAAAGTGATCGATAAATACAGTATTAATGATGGCACCACTGACCGCTCCAATGGCAGGTATCGCTTGCGCTGCAGCTTTTTCAGTCACTTGAATGCCAAACCGCTCCGCAACTTTGGCAATAAACTTAATCAGCAGTGGCGCACTTTCATCGGTTAACGTCTTGCCCACAATAAACTCAGACGCATCAGCGACAGATTTGGCTAATGCCGCTCGCACCGCATAATAACCACTTTCAGTACCGTCATCGAAGTCACTCTTACCACCCAGAGCAAACACCTCCAAACACGCCAGCTTAGTTTCTATGGCAGAAATCGACTCACCTTCATTACGAGCAATATCTGCGATTGAACGCAGCATAATTGAAGTAGAAATCGGCAACTCGACTGCTAACGCAGCAATGCCAAAGAAACCACCAACACCACCACTGACTGCCGCACCGAGCTTATGCCAAATATTCGATGACGCTTCACCAGGGATATCTTTCATCGTGAAAATAGCCGCATCCGAGGCTTTCAGTAAAGCCGTCTGCGTGACCTCCCCTATTTTCTTACTCCAATTGGCAGGCAACAAATCCAAGCCCTTCTCAATGGGCGTACCAATAAAGTGCGTCACTTTTGCAGCCCACCCAGGATTCTCTAAAAGGTTTTTTGCAACTTGAAGTTGTTTTCGATCATTTTCAGTAAACATAACAGTCATGGTGAGACTCCGATGGGTTCTGTTTCGGGAACAACTCACCCGCTCAGCGACTGATTAGGATCGTAGCGGTGCTAAAAGAAAAACTCTAAGCTCTGCACAAACGTGCTTCTATAGACGAACCCATATCAACCCCTTCTAACACCGCGAGTACGCGCAGCTGAACAGTCTAGTGAATGTAAAGATTACACCTCTGACGAGCGCCACGGTTTTTTCGCAAGGAAAATAGTATGTCGGCTGCCTTTACCCGGGCGAGATCTTACGGTCTGCACTGTGACTTGGAAGCCGGCTTTTTTCAGTTGAATGACAAACATCGAATCTGCACCCGCAGACCACACCGCCAACATCCCTTCTGGGCGCAGACTGTTATATAAAGCCTCTAAACCTGGGGTGGAATACAACCAGTTATTATCACTATGGGTAATGCCTTCAGGGCCATTATCAACATCCAGCAAAATAGCATCAAAATCAGGCTGCTCCTGTTTGATTAATTCAGCAATATCGCCCAAACGTACCTGACTGCGGGGATCATCCAAGGGTCGGCCAGCGCATGCACCGAGCGGGCCCTGATTCCACTCCACGACTTCTGGAATCAGCTCTGCCACAGTCACTCGTGAGCTTGGAGTGACACACTCCAATGCTGCAGCCAAGGTATAACCCATACCCAAACCGCCGACTAAAACTTGCGCATTTTCGGTATTTTTAATATGCGCACAGCCGAGCTTGGACAATTCCTGCTCGGAGTTAAATACACGGCTATTCATCAATTCACCGCGCACACCGGACAGCCGTATCGAAAACTCCTCTTCACGCTGGAATAAAGTCAACTCGCCGCCGTTGTTAGGAATAATCGCTGTTGCGAGTTTAATTAATGGCTTCATAGGATCTCATGGTGATTAGATGGTTTTTAATTGAGTCGCTGTAAGCGTGTTTTGAGCAAAAATGATCAAAACAGAAAACACACGAAAATTATATTTAAAATATAAGACGTTATTTTTTACTGTATTGAGCTAGCACGCTCAATACACAATAAATTTCAGCTCACTTTATCCATACTTGATGGACATTCAAAGCTCATACGCATCTTAGCTGACAACACCTATTGTTATTACGCAGACTCAGCTCTCATCCTTCGCGAACCAATCCATGCAAGGCCCTACTGAAAACGTTTCACAACGCCACACTCAAGGGTCAGAAGCTAAGCTTTTTGACGATCGTCAAGCTTAAAGCATTACACTTTGTTACAATTTGAAACCATCCGTAGCGCTTGCCTTGCAGCTACACACCTTTAACCAATCTTGAGAAGACATCTATGTTCAGAAGTTTGTTTATATTTGTTGCTGCTGCATTGTTATCGATGCCAGCTTTAGCCAGTGGAACTGCTGAGGCAGTCAACCACTTAGATGCCACATCAACCCTTGCCGGTTACTTGGCTGTGTTTATCTTTGCTATCGCTTACCTCGTCGTAGTACTTGAAGAAAAACTACAGCTACGTAAGTCCAAGCCGATGTTAATTGGTGCCGGTCTTATCTGGCTGCTGGTGGGCATTACTAGTAAAGATCACGCCGCCACCAGTGCCGCTTTTAGCACCAACTTCCTCGATTTTACCGAGTTGATGTTGTTCCTGCTGGTCGCGATGACCTATATCAGTGCGATGGAAGAGCGTCGTGTCTTTGAAGGATTACGTGCGTGGATGGTGCAAAAAGGTTTTAGCTACACAGCGCTTTTTTGGATCACCGGTATTTTAGCTTTCTTTATTTCACCCGTAGCCGATAACTTGACCACAGCTTTACTGATGTGTGCCGTGGTACTTAAGGTTGCCGAAGGTCAAAAACGCTTTATTGCCATGTGCTGTGTGAATATTGTGGTTGCCGCGAACGCCGGCGGTGCTTTCAGCCCCTTTGGTGATATCACCACACTGATGGTGTGGCAAGCAGGCAAGGTTCAGTTCTTAGAGTTTTTCGACCTATTCTTGCCAGCAGTGGTTAACTTCGTTGTCCCTGCCATCGTGATGACCTTCTTTATTCCTAAGGGCAAGCCTGAAAGCGTCACTGAAGAAGTCGAACTCAAGCGTGGTGCCCGCCGCCTCATGCTGTTGTTCTTATTCACCATTGTGACTGCTGTATGTGGTCACCAGTTCTTAGGCTTACCCCCTGTGTTTGGCATGATGGTGGGTTTGGGTTACTTACAACTGTTCGGTTACTTCCTACGCATGAGCTTGCCTTCTTCTTTAGCGAAAAAGCGCACCGTAGCTGAAGCCAAAGACGACCAAAAACAACTGCGTTACTTAGGTAGTGTCGTTCCTTTTGATGTGTTCAAAAACGTCGCCCGTGCTGAGTGGGATACCTTGTTATTCTTCTACGGTGTGGTGATGTGCGTCGGTGGTTTAGGCTACTTAGGCTACTTACAACTGGTATCTGTGCACTTGTTTGAAGGTCTAGGTGCATCGTGGGCAGCCTTTGGTATTGGTATTATTTCTGCCGTAGTGGATAACATTCCAGTGATGTTTGCGGTATTAGAAATGAACCCTGCTATCAGCCATGGCCACTGGTTGCTGGTGACTTTAGCCGCTGGTGTCGGTGGTAGCTTACTGTCGGTCGGTTCGGCTGCTGGTGTTGCGCTGATGGGTGCTGCACGTGGTCACTACACCTTTATGAGCCACTTACGCTGGATGCCGGTGATTTTCTTAGGCTATGTAGCCAGTATGTTGGTTCACCTGTGGTTAGGCGATATCTTGGGTGTGTTTGATGTGTATAACTAATATCTAAACCGCATCAAGTTCACAAAGCAGGCGTCCAATCAGGGCGCCTGCTTTTTTTATGCGTAAATATAAAACAGATATTCCTGTCCATTTTTGACTGGATCTTGAGCAAAGGTATAGCCATGCGCCAGCGCTTCTTCAGGCACATTACGAAACGAGCCTGGGCAATCTGTGATCACTTGTAATAACTCGCCTTTACTCATCCCTTCTAATGCTTCCAGTGTATAAATCACCGGATAAGGGCATGACTCTCCGCGCAGATCCAAGGTGAAATCTGCTTCTGTATGGGTTGGCATATTATTTAACGGCTCTTTTTAATTCAAAATGACGGTGATAACTTTTTTCCCGATATACGGTTAAGGCATAGAGTACACCCAGCATCACCAAGGTGCTCACAATCGCGCCCACTGGACCGATTGCATCCAGCAAGTTGATTTTCGCACCACTTTTAACCAACACATTATAAATACCTAAATGATCCCACGCATAGGCCAGAAAGGTTGCACCGATAATATTGCCGACAAACACCGGTAAAAATAGCACCTGCCCTTCCATTAAGCGGTACATCATCCCAGTTTCACAGCCCGACGCCATGACAATACCCAAGCCAAACAAAGCGCCACCGACAACAGTGCTCAGCGCAGCAATTTGCGTGATGGGGGTTAAGTCATAGATGGAAATAATGATAAAAGTCAAAACAGAACTGACCGCCATACCGACAATAATCGCTTTAGCCATCAGGCTGCGACCCACCAAAAACAGATCACGAAAAGCAGCAGTAAAGCAGATTTGTCCCCGCTCAATCAGGATGCCAAAAGCCAAACCAAACAGCGCACCTAAACCCAACCCTGTTTGTCCTGAGGCAAAGAAGTAAATCATCACACTGACATAAGCAATGGCGATAGCACCACCCACATAGGGCTGAATCACTCGCGTTTTAACCTTCGACGGTCTGGCCGCACCGCGCATTAAAGAAGGCTTACCCTTCCACCAAGGCATTTTCGTCAGTTTCGCACCAAAAAAAGTGCCTACACCCGTGGCGATAATAAAGATCCACGCGTGAAACGAGAATTGCGGCACACCGGTAAAAAACGCGGCTAAATTACAGCCCAACGCTAAACGCGCACCGAAGCCGGCAATAATCCCACCGACAAACCCTTGCACATAACGGCGTTTTTGCTGTGGCAGACGGATTTTAAAACTATTACTCAGCAACACCATCGTTAGCGCACCGATAAACATCCCCCAGATAATCCAGCCATCCGGGCGGCTCCACGTTGTGCCTTGCAGACCGACCATTTCGTAATACTGCCAATCAGCAGCATTAACACCCAGCAGCCGTAAAATATCGCCGCCCAGCCGAGTAAATTCACCAGTGACAGCCCACACAGTTGAGGTTAAACCGAAGTACACAGCGCTGAGTATTCCAGCGATAAGCAGAACGACATAAGGATTCCAATGGCGCTGAAATATAGTTTGAAGCATGGTTTTCATGAATTGTTGCTCTTAGTTTTAGGCAGTTTTGCACTCAAGCAATTTTATCATTAAAAAATCAGCAACACGGGAACCCCTATTGAAAAAGCCAAACAACATGGGCTTGCCAGCCTGCCTCACCTGACAAACAATCGAATGCTAGAATCACACACCACAACATAAGTAGGTTCGCTGGAAAAACCTAACAGGGATCTGCGCTTATTTTCGAAGTCGAACTCTTGGAAATCCAATCATTCAAATCACTCTCTATATTCCTTAAGGAGCCTCCATGAAGCATAAGACTGATCGAGTCATCACTGTTCTTACAGCCCCAGGAGAGCCTGAACCACTCGGTATTGATGCAGTGCGCGCACGTGCCGAGGTTCGTTTTGCCTACGATACCGCCAGTTTAGAAGCCACGTTACCGGGAACAGATGTGCTGCTGGTCACCGACTTTCGCACCGAAGCGCTGGTGGCGGCTTGGCCCAAAGCCGACAAATTGCAATGGATCCACGCGGCCAGTACCGGTGTTGATGCGCTGATGTTTCCAGCCTTGATTGACGGGCCGGTGATTGTTTCCAATGCCAGCGGTACCTTTGATCATGCCATTGCCGAGTATGTACTCTGTACCGTGCTGATGTTTGCCAAAGACTTCCCACGCTCAATCCGTCTGCAACTTGAGCATAAGTGGCAACACCGTTCCACTGAGCGAGTGGATGGCAAACGTGTGCTGGTGGTCGGTGCTGGCTCGATCGGTCGTGAGATTGCCAAATTACTTAATGCAGTCGGTATGGAAGTGCATGGTATTGCACGGACTGAACGTGCTCACGACCCGGACTTTGTCACCGTGCGCAGCGATAAAGAGCTGTACGTTGAGCTTGCCCGCGCTGATTACGTGGTGATTGCCGCACCGCTGACTCCACAAACCAACGGCATGTTTGATAGTGCCGCGTTCAAGGCCATGCGCACCAGCGCCCGACTGATTAACATTGGCCGTGGCCCGATTGTGAATACCGCAGACTTAGTCACAGCCTTGCGTGACGGCGAGATAGCCGGTGCTGGACTGGACGTCTTTGAACAAGAGCCCCTGCCTGAGTCACACCCCCTTTGGGATATGGACAACGTCATTATGACCGCTCATATGGCGGGCGATGCCGTCGGTTGGGAGCAAGCGTTAACCAATCAGTTTATCGATAACTTTGATGGCTGGCTGGCGGGAAAAGACATTTTCAATCAGGTGAATAAGAAACTAGGCTACGCGGGTTAATCCGCTACTCGTAAGCCTGCCAAATACAATGCGGCGTGAGTCTTTTGTCTCACTGCCGCTAAGTTTTGTAACCCCTTATGCACAGTTCAGCAGGTCTAAGCACTTAGTGTTAAGCGTGCAGGTTAAGCAGGAAAAACCACCAGCTCATCCCCTTCTTGCCAGGGCTTAAACTTAATCATGGCTTGCACAAACAGCGGGTGCTCTAACCAATGATCCAGCCAGCGCTGCAGATTCGGGTAAGGCAAACTGTAAAAAACAGCGCGATCCACATGGGCGAATTGGCGGACAAACGGCATGATGCCAATATCAGCAACGCTGGCTTTATCACCTAGCAGGAAAGGATTGTTAGCCAGCAGCTCCTCTAACACCTGCAAAAAATCTTCACCGCGCTGGCGATACTCGGTCTGGGTCATTTCAAGATGACGATCAGCGTATTTATAGCGATCCAGCCAATGCTTAAACTCGTTGTCGTTTTGATCAATTAAAGCGTTGGCCTGTTGCAAAATATTTGTATCCAACAGCCCATGTGGGTCTTGCTGCTCAAGCGCCCACAGCATAATCTCTCGGCTCTCTGCAATCACTACACCATCCATACACTGTAAAACAGGCACAGTGCCTTTCGGGCTAATCGCTAGCATCTGCGCTGGTTTGTTTCTCAGGACGATCTCGCGCAGCTCGACCTGTAATCCAGCAAACAAGATGCCAAGCCGAGCGCGCATGGCATAAGGACAGCGACGAAAAGAGTAGAGGCGATGCAGTGAGGAGGTCATAGATAATTTTCGCAGTTGAATCGAGATCAATGGGCTGAGAGTCGCTGACGCCATTGATCCCTGTTGTGAGGGGAAAGTCTTGCATGGACTTATAGCATCAATTTTTTCAAAATCAATAACTCTGAACGCAATGACGCTTAACCGAGGCATTTACCCCAATAACTACAGCACATGGAGCTAAAGCTGAGCATGACGTAGGCGAAGATACAACTGCAGAATCGGAGGCCGTTATTGTGCAGAGTCGGATCTATGCACAGACAATTTCAGTCACTTGTCGCCCTAGCTATGTCATTGATATATAAAACACAGGATAATGCACGCAGGCTAAAAATCTGCGCAAATAAAGTGCCGCGTGACACTGCCCTAATACGTCTTACTGACTGTTAATATTCTGGAAACGCACTATTGACTACCCCCTTGCCAGCACAAGAGCTCACAGAAGATATCCGCGCCTGCCCTGCAGGATCTGCTGATTCAAGCAGCGTATCTCGACGCCGACTCAGAGTGTGTCACGAATGCGACTTGTTGCTGGCCCTGCCCCCGCTGAAGACTGGGGAGAAAGCCAACTGTCCGCGTTGCAATCACACCTTAGTGCGCCGCCAGGCCAGTGCCGCTGAGCGCAGCCTCGCCTTGGCCATCGCTACGCTGATTATGCTGGGGCTGTCGCTGTCATTTCCTTTTCTGGGCTTTAGCCTGCAAGGGTTTGGCAATGGCATTGCACTGACGGAGACGGTGTCGTCCTTAGTGAGTTTTGAGCAATCCTTGGTTGCTTTAACTATTTTACTCACCGTTATTATTTTGCCGCTGCTGTACTTAACGGCACTGAGCTGGCTGTGTGTCGGCATTATCCGCGGTCAGCCCTTACCGAAAAGCCCACTCTTAGCGCGCACTTTGAACTATGTCACGCCGTGGATGATGGCTGATGTCTTTGTGATCGGCACTCTAGTCAGCATGATAAAAATTGTCGGCATGGCCGAGGTCGAGCTGGGGTTATCTTTTTGGACGGTGTGTGGCTATGCGCTGTTGTTATTGTTCACCACCCAATCTGTAGACCGCGATTGGTTATGGCAAGCACTCGACGCTACAGCCATGGCACCGACGGGTGGTTTATTAGGTCAAGCCGCCGCTCCGCAAGGGCTGACCGGTTGCAACACCTGTGGTTTGGTTAACCAAATCACAGCCGGTGGGCGTTGTGAGCGCTGTGACGAACCACTGCATCCTTATCAGGGCGTTAATACGCAAACCACGCTGGCCTTACTCGGGGCAGCCATAGTGATGTTTATACCGGCGAACTTATATCCCATAATGATCTCCACCTCGCTCGGCAGCACAGAACCCGCGACGATTTTAGCCGGCGTGTTGATGTTTTTCCAAAGTGGTGACTGGCCGATTGCCTTAGTGATCCTGATTGCCAGTATCGTTGTGCCGGTCGGGAAAATGCTGTCTTTATTGTGGCTGTGTTTTGTCGTGCAGCGCCAGCAGCAACAGCCCATGGGTCGCTTAACCCGTAACCGCTTATACCGTCTCACCGAGTTTATTGGTCGCTGGTCGATGGTTGACGTGTTTGTGGTGGCGATTTTGGTGGCGCTGATCCACAGTGGCGATTTAATATCCATCGCCCCAGGTCCCGCCGCACTGGCTTTTACCTCGGTGGTGATTTTAACCATGTTGTCAGCGATGATGTTTGACCCGCGCAGTATTTGGCAGCCGGACGCCAGCGCAGCTGACTCAACAACCACAACTTCAACACAACTGCCTCATTCTTCATCCAAGGAACACTTATAATGTCAGAACCGACCCATGCTCTAAGGCGGGCTCAGCGCTCCTTTTCTCCCGTCTGGATCGTGCCGATCGTCGCCTTATTGATTGGCGCTTGGATGCTCTATGACAACCTCAGCCGTTTAGGCTCGACCATTACCTTGACTGTCGAGACCGCCGAAGGCATCGAAGCCGGTAAAACCCTGATTAAAACCCGCAACGTGGAAATGGGTAAAATCGAAAAGGTCAGTCTGTCGAAGGATTTAAAACATGCGGTGCTGATTGCTCGTATGAGTCCGCAAGCCGATGAGATGCTCAATAAAGACACCCAGTTCTGGGTGGTTAAGCCGCGCATTGGCCTAGAAGGCGTCAGTGGTTTAGGCACGGTGTTATCCGGTGCTTATATCCAGTTATTACCCGGTAAAAGCACAGATAAGCAAGATGAATTTACCGTACTGGAACAGCCCCCCATTGCCCCAGCTGATGCACCGGGTCTACGTATTAACCTGACCAGTCACGTAGGCAGTTCGGTGCGCATCGGCGACTCAGTTTCTTATCAGGGCTATACCGTTGGCCGCGTGGAAGACAGCCGCTTTGATCCTGAAAAGCGCGAAATGCATCACCGTCTGTATATTCAATCGCCGTATGAAATGCTGGTCACCACTAACACCCGTTTCTGGACCGCTTCAGGTCTGGATATCTCCTTAGACTCGCAAGGGTTTAACGTCAGTATGGGCTCCTTAGAATCCTTAGTCAGCGGCGGCATCACCTTTGGCGTCGCCAATAATTCCACAGCTGGCAGCCAGGCCAAAGAAGATGCTGACTATGTATTATTTAACGATGAGAAAAGCGCTCAAGAAGGCCATTACGACGACTACTTAGATTATGTGCTGCTGGTCGATGATACGGTGCGCGGCTTAAGTAACAATGCGCCAGTAGAATACCGAGGCGTACGTATCGGCACTGTAATCAGCGTGCCATGGAATTTTTCTGCCCCCCAGCCCGATTCTTTAAACCGCTTTGCGATTCCTGTGCTGATCCGCATTGAGCCACAGCGCCTTGACAGCGATGAGTCGCAAGACGTCGACCTAAAGGCATGGACCAAACGTCTCGACAAGATGGTCGATTATGGCATGCGTGCCACGCTTAAATCCGGCAATCTGCTGACCGGAGCCTTATTTGTCGACCTTAATTTCTATAAAGATGCAGAGCCGTTTAAGCCAATGAGTTTCGCCGAGGTCAAGGTGTTCCCCACCATTTCCGCAGGTTTTGCACAAATCGAGCAAAAAGTCTCGAACTTACTGGATAAGCTGACCAACCTCAACGTCGAGCCGGTGATCGCCTCGCTGGATAAGACGCTGATCAGTACTCAGCAGACTATGGAAAAAGTGAACAGCATTGCCGCCTCAGTCGATCAACTGCTCGCTGATCCTGCTATCAGTCAGATGCCCAACACTATCGATGCCACCATGCGTCAGTTGCGCGATACCTTGAACGGCTTTGCGCCCGATTCACAAGGCTATAACGAGCTCACGCAAACCTTATCTCGCCTCGAAAAACTGATGCAAGAGATGCAGCCGGTGATCCGTACCTTAAGCGATCAGCCAAATGCGCTTATTTTCAATAAGAAGCTAACTGAAGACCCACAACCGAGGGCTAAACCATGAGTTTTTGTGCATTCATTCACCGAGCCGGATTAACTAGCTCGCGCGCGCTACTCGCAGGAGCGGCGCTACTCGTGCTGGCGGGTTGCGCCAGCAAAACTGTGCAGCCCAGCAGTTATATGTTGCCCGCCAGCACCCCAGAGCAACAGTATTCCAGCGCCTTAGCCGTGGCCATCGCACCGATTCGCCTCACCGGCTTGCTGGATAACGAAGGCATCGTCATGGAGCTCAATGATATTGAGGTGTATCAAGCGCGCCAGCACCTATGGGCCGAGGATATTGGCATCCAATTACAACAGCAGCTGCAACAGCGGCTCACCTTAAGCCTACCGCAGGCGCAAATCGTCGCTAAAGGCCAGCCATTGCAAGCAGGCTTAGCGCAGCGCGAAGTCAGAGTCAGCGTCAATGGTTTTCAGGGCAGCTATAACGGCAACGCGATCGTCCAAGGCCAATGGCTACTGCTCGGCGAAAGTGGCCAACTGCTCCAGCAAAAGAACTTTAAGATTGAGCAACCGCTACCCGCCGACGGTTACCCCACCCTAGTGCGTACCTTAGCAGCTGCTTGGGATCAGGTGAGTGAACAGCTGGCTGCTGCATTGGCACAAGAGACACTAGGCCGTCAGTAATAAGCGCGTTACTTATTGAGGCTTTGACATCCTCACCGTCCTAAAGATACGGTGATTCCTACTACTAGACGGCCATGCCCGACCGCGAGAATATTCTTTGCCGCATTAATATCGCGGTTGCAGTGCGTGACACCGCACGTGCTGCAAGTCCATTCTCTTATTCC
>DATERS010000138.1:0-4040 GCA_035271365.1 Thiopseudomonas sp. | reverse complement strand
TTCTTCCCACTCCAGCTCAGGCTGCGAGTCCGTCACAATCCCGGCACCGGCTTGCACATGCAATTGACCGTTTTTAATCACTGCGGTACGGATGGCAATCGCGGTATCCATATTGCCAT
Organism: Thiopseudomonas sp.; assembly: GCA_035271365.1. GTDB lineage: Bacteria > Pseudomonadota > Gammaproteobacteria > Pseudomonadales > Pseudomonadaceae > Denitrificimonas. Next base: position 3,921 of record DATERS010000138.1, on the reverse strand, counting down.
TCCACGCCCAGTAACCGACCGCGCCGCCATAAACGCCGCGTTTGACTGGCTCAAGTTGGTCAATAATTTCCATCGCACGTACTTTCGGTGCGCCGGACAAAGTGCCTGCCGGTAAGGTTGCACGTAAAGCATCCATGGAATTGAGATCTTTACGCAATTGTCCGGTGACATTGGAAACGATATGCATCACGTTAGAATAACGCTCAATAATCATCTTCTCAGTGACTTTGACACTACCGACATCAGCCACTCGCCCGACATCATTACGACCCAGATCAATCAGCATTAAGTGCTCAGACAACTCTTTTTTATCGGCTAACAATTCTTGCTCAAGCGCTTTATCCTGCTCTTCAGTCTCGCCGCGTGGGCGTGTACCGGCAATGGGTCGCACTGTGACTAAACCATCTTCCACCCGCACCAATACTTCTGGCGAACTGCCCACCACGTGGAATTCAGCAAAGTTAAAAAAGTACATATAAGGTGTAGGGTTAAAGCAGCGTAGCGCACGGTAGAGGTCAATCGGCGCGGCAGTAAAAGGTACTGACATGCGCTGGGAAATCACCACCTGCATGCAGTCACCGGCAGCGATATAGTCTTTAATTTGCAAGACTGCTTTTTGGTAATCTTCACGACTAAAACTTGACGTAAACTCAGGTTCTGGACTATCCAGCTCATTGAGATCCACACCTAAACGTGGCGTCAACGGCTTACGTAATTGTGCGCTGAGCAGGTCCAGCTCAACTAAGCCTTGCTCATAGGCATCCGGCTTACTGGGGTCAGCTAAAACAATCAGATGTGACTTGCCGGATAAGTTATCAAAAACGACAACGGCATCGGATACCAGCAATAAAATATCCGGCGTACCCAATGGATCAGGATTTGGGCATTCAGCTAAACGCTGCTCAACATAACGCATACTGTCATAGCCAAAATAGCCTACTAAACCACCATTAAAACGCGGTAAACCGGGCAAAGTGGGTACTTGGTAGCGATTTTTAAATTGCTCAACAAACTCCAGCGGATCATCAACTTCCAGATCTTCAACGACGCGCTCATCGGTAATCACGCGCACACGTTGACCGTCAACGCGCAAACGAGTACGGCTGGGTAAACCAATAATCGAAAAACGCCCCCACTTCTCACCGCCATGGACAGATTCCAAGAGGTAAGAGTAAGGCGCATCAGCAAGCTTTAAATAAATGGATAGCGGCGTATCAAAGTCAGCCAGCGTTTCGCGAGCCAAAGGAATACGGTTATAGCCTTCAGCGGCTAAGCGCAAAAATTCTTCGTGGGTCATATCAGCCTCGTGGCAAGAGGAAAAAAGGGAGTACACAAACAACAATGCTCGACAGGCGAGCAATAAAATTTAGACGCGCCAACGCCAACGGCCGGATGCCGCGGGTAACGTGCCTATCAATAGTTTGTGATCAACAACCACGAGCGGATCCCTTGGGATGGTTTGAAATATTTGTTAACACTAGCGCAGGCCATCATAACGCGCAACCCGTAGATGCGAGTTTTTACTATTTCACCTCACATCAACCGCTGTTCTGGCTGACGCTAGTCATAATTCTCTGCGCAGACTCAACCAGCACCTTGTTCAAGGCCTACTACAATCCCTATCAGCAGGCCTTAAAAACCAAGATACAACATCTCTATATTTGCTAAGTCCTTTTAAACTGCACTGGCTGATTGAATTAAGTACTCACGTACTTGTTCTGCAGTACCGCTAAATTCAGTGGCTACTGTTTTGTGCAGTAGCTGATATTCATACATAGGATCGTAATACTGGCTCAGCATCATTTTAATCCATTCACGATGCAGACTGTTATCCCCTTGCTGTTGCTCAAGCAAGGCTTGCTGCAGAATGTCATTAATTTGCTTATACAAAGCACCGCCTAAACGTTTTTGTATTTTCTCTAATGAACGACTTAAGTCGGCACTAAAGGCTATAAAACCTGCTTCAGCACCTTCAACCTGTTGCCATTCCTGTAATTTATGCAAGATATAATTACGAAAACTATGCTCGACACGCTGCTCTAAGCTTGCCGTTACAATAATGACAGGAGCTTTAGCCATACGCTCACGCAACTGCAATGGCAACGCACAACGACCGATTAGCTTACTTTCATCTTCTAATAAAATACGCTGCTGAGGACGGGCGTGATGCTGACGTAACAAGGCAATTGCCAGCTTATTTTCAAAATCAATTTGCGAGGGCTGTCCAGCAGGTCGATTACCGAAGGAGCTGCCACGGTGATGCGCCAAGCCTTCTAAATCAACACTGTTGTCCAAACTATTGAGTAGATCGGTTTTAGCACAGCCGGTATGTCCAGCGACAATACAGAACTGACTATCAGTAATAATCTGCTCTTGCGTATCAATTAAAAAACGGCGCATGGCTTTGTAGCCACCAGTGATACGCGGATAATCACAGCCGGCGTCTTTCATCCATTGCTGCACAATTTGACTGCGCAAACCGCCACGGAAACAATACAAATAGCCATCTGGATTCTCGCGGGCAAAGGCCAGCCAGCGTTCTAGCCGTTGCTGTTTAATCTCACCGTAAACCAGTTGATGACCCAAGGTGATGGCAGCATCCTGTCCTTGCTGCTTATAACAGGTACCTACTTGAGTGCGCTCCTCATCGGTCATTAAGGGCAGACTCACCGTATGCGGAAATGCACCCTTCTCAAATTCCAATGGCGCACGGGTATCCATCATTGGTGTATCCGCTAAAAACAGACGAGTAAAATCTTCAGTGTCGGCGCGACTCATAGTTGAACTTCAATGCGGTAATCATCACGCGCTGCTATTAATTGCCCAATGGATTGTGCATAAACACCCCCTGCTGTCAGCACTTTCTCTAAGGCTGCAGCATGCTCAGGTTGCACCGCAATTAATAAACCGCCACTGGTTTGTGGATCACAGAACAGCGCACGTTGCTCATCGGTTAGCGGCGCAAGTTTATCGCCGTAAGAATCAAAGTTACGTAGGGTGCCGCCCGGTAAACAACCTTGGGCAATATAATCACGCACCGGTGGCAACAGTGGAATATGCTGCTCAGACAATACCGCATTGACGTTACTGCCTTCACACACTTCCAGTAAATGACCCATTAAACCAAAGCCTGTGACATCAGTAATAGCTTCCACACCCGGCAACTGTGCCACTTCAGCGCCAATTTTATTCATCTGGCACATCACATCGCGCGCTAAAAATTCGTGCTCAGGACGTAATTTTTTCTGCTTTTGTGCAGTGGTTAAAATACCCACACCTAAGGGTTTGGTCAGATACAGTTGGCAACCCGCGGTGGCGGTGTTGTTTTGTTTCAACTGATCTTTACTGACAATACCGGTCACGGCTAAACCAAAAATGGGTTCAGGCGAATCAATACTGTGACCACCGGCCAGCATAATACCTGCATCGGCACAGGCCTGACGGCCACCATCAATAACACGTTGTGCGACTTCTGGTGGCAAGATATCCACCGGCCAGCCAAGGATAGCAATCGCCATAATGGGTTTGCCGCCCATAGCGTAAATATCACTGATGGCATTGGTCGCAGCAATGCGGCCAAAATCAAAGGGGTCATCCGCAATAGGCATAAAGAAATCTGTGGTGCTGAGAATCACCTGACCATTGCCTATGTCATAGGCAGCAGCATCATCTTTGCTGCTGTTACCCACTAATAAGTTGGCATCGCTCGGTAGGATCAGGCTGGAGGCCAGAATACGATCAAGTACTTTAGGAGATATTTTGCAGCCGCAGCCAGCACCGTGGCTGTACTCGGTTAATTTGATTGCGGGTGTAGTTGTCTGATTGCTCGTCTGATTGCTTATCGGGTTGTTCACTAGCGGCTGGCCCCTAAATTGATAAATTTCTCATTTTGAGGTGTCCATGATACAACCCGCACGGCGG
>DATERS010000137.1:0-18301 GCA_035271365.1 Thiopseudomonas sp. | reverse complement strand
CGCATCGTCTGCATTTCTTCCTCAGTCATCAGTCGACACACCGCCAACTGGTCTAAGCGCAGCGCTTTAATTGCAGTTAGCGGGTCATCGGCCTGCAAACCCGCTTCTTGTGCCTGTTCATAAGCAAGGCTGTCATCGCTTAACCTCTCAGCCTGCTCAGACTTAATCTTATCGCTCATTTTAATACCTCGACTTAGCAGCACAGCCGGGCTGCAATCCTATATTTATCTAATTTCACACGCTTAATACAGCCTTTTCCTGCTTCTGCGCGCGCCACTGCATAATTTTTTTACTCAATCCGCTAGACTAGTACTTTTTGCAACGCTACTGAGTCAGTTCATTATGAGTGCTAAAGATTTAAGTAAACACACGCCGATGATGCAGCAATATTGGCGATTAAAAAACCAACACCCTGATCAAATTATGTTTTATCGCATGGGTGACTTTTATGAACTTTTTTATGACGATGCAAAAAAAGCGTCTCAATTGCTGGATATCACCCTCACTTCTCGCGGGCAATCTGGCGGCAGCATTATTCCTATGGCTGGCATTCCCTTCCATGCGGCTGAAAGCTATCTCGCACGCTTAGTCAGCCTTGGTGAATCCGTAGTGATCTGCGAGCAAACGGGTGATCCGGCTACAACCACTAAAGGCCCGGTTGAACGTCAAGTGGTGCGTATTCTGACGCCTGGCACGGTCAGCGACGAAGCCTTAATGGATGATCGTCGCGACAATTTAGTCGCGGCATTATTAGCTAAAGACAATCTATTTGGTTTAGCCGTTCTCGATATCAGCAGCGGACGCTTTAGCGTGCAAGAGCTGACCAGCGAAGAAAACGTTCTCGCTGAGCTGGAGCGCGCTAATCCTGCCGAATTGTTAATTCCAGACGACTGGCCGGTGATAGCTGCTCTAGAAAAGCGTCGCGGTATGCAACGCCGCGCACCCTGGGACTTTGATTACGACAGTGCTTTCAAAGGCTTATGCCAGCAATTTGCCACACAAGATCTCAAAGGCTTTGGTTGTGACGGACTGTCTCTAGCCATTGGCGCAGCCGGCTGCTTATTAACCTATGCTAAAGAAACTCAGCGTACGGCCTTACCGCATATCCGTAGCCTATTTCATGAGCGTATTAGCGAAACCGTGGTATTGGATGCCGCCACGCGTCGTAACCTTGAGCTGGATAAAAACCTCTCCGGCGGTCGTGACAACACTCTACAATCGGTGATTGATCGCTGCCAGACCAGTATGGGCAGTCGCTTAATGAGTCGCTGGTTGAATCGTCCTTTGCGCCAGCGTGCCGTACTTGAAGCGCGTCAAGATGCGATTGCTTACTTACTCAATGACTATCACTTTGAAAATGTACAGCCGGCACTGAAAGATATTGGAGATATTGAACGCATCTTAGCGCGTATCAGCTTGCGCAGCGCCCGCCCACGGGATTTAGCGCGCTTGCGTGATGCGCTGAATGCCCTACCCGCTTTGCAAGAAGTGTTAGCAGGCTTAGATATCACGCGCATTCAGGAGTTGGCTCAAGCCATTAGTGTGTACCCTGAATTATCCGACACGCTGAGCAGCGCTATTATTGATAATCCACCGGCAGTGATTCGTGAAGGTGGCGTATTAAAGCTCGGTTACGATCCAGAATTGGATGAACTGCTGACCATCAGTGAAACTGCCGGTCAATATTTAATCGATTTGGAAACCCGTGAAAAAGCCCGTACCGGTCTGGCCAACCTAAAAGTTGGCTATAATCGCGTGCACGGCTACTTTATTGAGATTCCAACTCGCCAAGCCGAACAAGCACCACCTGAATATATTCGTCGGCAAACTCTTAAAGGTGCTGAGCGCTTTATTATCCCAGAGTTAAAAGCCTTTGAAGATAAAGCCCTGTCGGCGAAAAGCCGTGCCCTAGCCCGCGAAAAACAACTGTATGACGAATTGCTGGATATTCTAGTAACCCATATCGCACCGCTGCAAGACAGTGCTGCGGCTCTGGCTGAGCTGGATGTGATCAGTAACCTCTCAGAGCGCGCACTGAGCCTGAGTCTGTGTCGCCCACAGTTTACTGAGCAGCCGTTACTGGAAATCAAACAAGGTCGCCACTTAGTCGTTGAGCATGTACTGACCACGCCCTTTGTGGCGAACGATGTCAGCATGGATGATGCAACGCGCATGCTGATTATTACTGGTCCGAACATGGGTGGTAAATCAACCTATATGCGTCAAACCGCTTTAATTGTGCTGCTAGCTCATATTGGTAGTTTTGTACCTGCCCAGCAATGTTCACTGTCATTGGTTGATCGTATTTTTACCCGTATCGGCTCCAGTGATGACCTAGCCGGCGGTCGTTCAACCTTTATGGTAGAAATGAGCGAGACTGCAAATATCCTGCATAACGCCAGCGCCAGCAGTTTAGTACTGATGGATGAAGTCGGACGCGGTACCAGTACCTTTGATGGTTTATCTTTAGCCTGGGCCGCTGCCGAGCAGTTAGCAGAACTGAAAGCTTGGACTCTGTTTGCCACGCACTACTTTGAGCTGACCTCATTACCTGAGCGCTTAAGCAGTATCGCTAACGTGCATCTCAGTGCCACTGAGCATCAGGACAAAATTGTCTTTTTGCATAACGTGCGTAGCGGCCCTGCTAACCAAAGTTATGGCTTAGCTGTCGCGCAATTAGCCGGTGTACCTACCGCGGTGATTACCCGTGCACGCGAGCATCTTAAGCAGCTAGAAGAAGGTAGCGTCTTGCAGGCGCAGCATACAGCCAATGATCTGCAGCACCCGCATCCCATACAAACTGATTTATTCGCTACGCAGCCACACCCCCTGCTGCTAGAATTACAAGATACCAATCCAGACGAGTTGTCGCCCAAGCAGGCGCTTGATCTGTTATATGCTTGGAAGGCGCAAATCTAACGCTCCTTTGTACAAGCTGTTAGAATTACGAACCTTTTATTTATTGACTGCGCTGCTGTCGAAGTAGCGCAGAATTTTTTACTTGTAGCGCTGCACAGATAGAGCACAAGTCATCAGCCCTAGGAGATAGCTCGTTATGACCTTCGTTGTCACTGATAACTGCGTTAAATGCAAATACACCGACTGTGTAGAAGTGTGCCCAGTAGACTGCTTTTATGAAGGCCCAAACTTTTTGGTTATTCACCCAGATGAGTGCATTGACTGCGCACTGTGTGAGCCAGAGTGTCCTGCTGAAGCCATTTTTGCAGAAGATGAAGTGCCAGATGATATGCAAGAATATACTGCACTAAACCAAGAGTTAGCCGATATCTGGCCTAATATCACCGAGAAGAAAGACCCGCTGCCTGACGCTGAAGAGTGGGATGGTGTCGCTGATAAGTTGAAACACTTAGAGCGCTAAGCTAATCGTCGTATAACTCAGCAGATAAAGCGAGCCATCAGCTAACACTGTGCTCGCGCTGCTGGATATAAAAAAGGCCGTACCCAATCAACTATTGGATACGGCCTTTTTATTTATAACACCATTATTTCAACTGACCCTGTGCCTGCTGATCAGCATGATAAGACGAGCGCACCAATGGACCGGATGCGACATTCTTAAAGCCCATTTTTAAGCCTTCTTCGGCAAACCATGCAAACACATCCGGGTGCACATAACGCTCGACGGCCATATGGTCACGTGATGGCTGCAAATATTGACCTAAGGTGAGCATGTCAATGTCATGCTCACGCATGCGCTTCATCACTTCAATCACTTCTTCATCAGTTTCGCCAAGACCCAGCATCAAACCTGACTTAGTTGGCACGCCTGGCACACGCTGCTTAAAGCGCTCAAGCAAATCCAATGACCACTCAAAATCCGAACCTGGACGTGCAGCTTTATATAAGCGCGGTACAGTTTCTAAGTTGTGGTTAAACACATCTGGCGGCTCAGTCGCGGTGATATCAATGGCAACATCCATACGGCCACGGTAGTCGGGCACCAATGTTTCTAACTGTATACCCGGTGATAAAGCACGGATTTCGCGAATGCAGTCAGCAAAGTGTTGTGCTCCACCATCGCGCAAGTCATCACGGTCAACCGAGGTGATCACGACATACTTGAGTTTCATATCGGCAATCGCCACAGCTAAGTTATGCGGCTCATTCACATCCAAAGGATTTGGACGACCATGGCCCACATCACAGAATGGGCAGCGACGCGTGCAGATATCGCCCATAATCATAAAGGTGGCAGTACCGTTGGAGAAACACTCGCCTAAGTTCGGGCAGGATGCTTCTTCACAGACACTGTGCAATTTATGCTTACGCAAAGTTTGTTTAATATTTTCCACTTCCGGTGATACTGGTACACGCACGCGAATCCAATCTGGCTTACGCAACACATCAGTGGTTGGAATAATTTTTACAGGGATACGCGCTAGTTTTTCTGCACCGCGTAACTTAACGCCCATTTCAACTTTAGCGGGCTTAGCGCTAACTGGCGCTGGTTGATTACTCATAGCATTCAATCCCATCGGTAAGGGTTATATATTCACTGAATTTAAGGTGAGAGACGAGCACATCACGCAGGCGGACACTGACGTCAGATAAATCGACAGGCTGCTGCGTCTCATCACGCAATTGGGTCATTTGCAGTCCAGCATAACCGCACGGGTTAATGCGCTGAAACGGCTGTAAATCCATATCAACATTTAAGGCTAAACCATGAAAAGAGCAGCCACGGCGAATACGTAGACCTAACGAGGCGATTTTGTTCCCCGCCACATATACGCCGGGCGCATCCGGTTTGGCTTGCGCAGTCACACCATACAGACTTAACAGATCAATCAAACTGTTTTCAATGCTGGTGACTAAGTTTCGCACACCCTGCCCAGCTCGGCGCACATCGATTAAAATATAAGCGATCAATTGGCCTGGACCATGGTAAGTGACTTGACCACCGCGATCGACTTGCACCACAGGAATATCACCTGCAGCCAATACATGCTCAGCCTTGCCCGCTTGCCCCTGGGTAAATACCGCAGGGTGCTCCAGCAGCCAAATCTCATCGGCACTGTCAGCATTGCGGGTCTGGGTGAAATGCTGCATGGCATGCCAAGTCGGCTCATAGGGCACACAGCCTAAATTGCGGATCACAACAGGCCCGCGCATTACAACACCATGCGCACAATGCCTGTCTCACGCAAATCACGGTTAATATCTTCCAATTGCTCAATACAATGCGCAGTAATATGCACTTGCACTGATAAGAAGCGACCATTGCTGCTATCGCGGCGAGTAATAGCTTCTGCATTCACTTCTGGTGCGTGACGCTGTACGACTTCAATCACCACTTCAACAAAATTATCACAGCTATCGCCAATAATTTTAATGGGATAGTTGGCACAAGGAAACTCAATTTTAGGCGGTTTTTGTTCGGTATCTTCGGTCATCTCAACTCCGAGCTTGTGGCTCTTTCAGTAGAAGGCTTAGGATAAAACCATCTATATATACCTGACTCTGATTGTAGACAGTGTCGCACATTGCTATAGCGCTGCAAACACTGTCTTTAACAATCAGAACTTAATTCAATAAGCTGTAAAAAAACATGCGTATGGTATCGAAGATACGGCTAAAGAATCCGCCTTCTTCAACATCTTGCAATGCAACTAAATCAGCAGTATGCATCACCTCATCACCTAAGCGTACTTCAACAACACCTAGACGATCACCTTTTTTAACGGGCGCAATAACGCTCTCGTCCAGCACCATCGCAGCTTTCATTTTCTGCACTTGGCCGCGCGGCAAAGTGAGCGTTAAATCTTCGGCTAAACCCACTTTAACTTGTGAGCTTTCGCCCTTCCATACTTTACTCTCAGCCAGCTCTACGCCTTTACGATAGAACGTTTTGGTTTCAAAAAAGCGGAAACCATAGGTCAATAGTTTTTGTGTTTCTGCAGCACGAGTCGCTTCACTGGATGCGCCAAATACAACAGATACTAAACGCATATCATCACGTACAGCAGAAGCTACCAAGCAATAACCCGCTTCGTCGGTGTGGCCTGTTTTTAAACCATCGACGGTTTTATCGCGCCAAAGTAATAAATTGCGGTTAGGCTGCTTAATACCATTCCACAAAAACTCTTTTTGCGCATAAATCGAATAGTGCTCAGGGTCTTCATAAATAATGGCGCGTGCTAATTTCGCCATATCGTGCGCGGTAGAATAATGCTCTTCAGCCGGCAAACCTGTTGCATTCATAAAGTGTGTATTGTCGAGCAGCAAACGGCGTGCAGCCGTATTCATCATGCCGGAAAAAGCTTCTTCACTACCGGCAATATGCTCGGCTAACGCGACACTGGCATCATTGCCGGATTGAATAATAATGCCATGCAGCAAGTCATCCACCGACACCTGCTTGCCCACATCAATAAACATCCGTGAACCACCGGTGCGCCAGGCTTTTTCACTGACGGTGACTAAATCTTTTTCAGAAATCTGTCCACTCTGTATTTCTTTGGTGGCGATATACGCTGTCATAAGCTTAGTTAAACTGGCTGGCGGTAACTGCTCATCGCCATTGTGCTCAACTAAAACTTTACCGCTGGCGGCATCCATCAATACGTAGGATTTAGCAGCCAACTCTGGCATGGCAGGAATAACCATCGGTGCTGTTGCTGCTGTCGGTACCGCGTTGGGTGTAGGTACATCTGCAGCACTAACATAGCTTGCCGCGCAAACAACAACGGCACTGAAACAAAGCTTTTGTAAAAACTGACTCATTTTTATACAACTCTCAATTTTATAAAGACAAACGGTAAGATCCATTTGCTGCGCTAATGCTAATAATGTACGCAACAAGCGCCCCACAACACAGACAGCAACTACTCTGCAGACACCAAAGCAGGTTGACCAAGATTAGCTAAGCGAACACGATCACGTAAATGCTCAGCTTCGCTCTGATTGGGCACCGGCCCCATGCGCACGCGGTGCAGAACTTGCTGGTTGAGCACCACTGAATTGATAAACACCGGTGCAGCCGTCAAGCTGCTCAGCTTGTCCCGCAGCAGTTGCGCAGCGTCGGGATTGGCGAAGGCTCCGACTTGGAGATACAGGCCAGCGACTGAGGGTAAAGCGTTTTTTTTTGCATCAATTTGTGAGGGGATTAATGCTCCCGCATGCTGCTCAGCCGGAGGCGTATACACTTCAGGCTCACCACGCGTAACCGGCAAGCTCAATGGTTTAGTGTTCATAGCATAAGCCGTGGCCTCAGACGCTGGCACAGCTTTACCCCGTGCAGCCCACCACTCATGTGGATCAATGCCTTCAACCGTAACACGAGCGACACCTTTTTCGGCATAACCCAGTTTTTTCGCCGCAGCAAAGGATAAGTCAATCACCCGGTCAGAATAAAACGGACCACGGTCATTAACACGCAATGTGACAGTGCGGCCATTTTCCAAGTTAGTGACTTTGACATAACTGGGCAGCGGTAAAGTCTTGTGCGCCGCGGTCATCCCATACAAATCAAAAGTCTCACCATTGGCCGTATCACGACCATGAAACTTAGTGCCATACCAAGAGGCAGTACCCGTCATTTTGTAATTGCGAGCATCTTGAATCGGGAAGTAACGACTGCCCAATACGGTATAAGGTGCTGCTTTAAAACTACCTAGATGTGGCATGGGTACAGCGTCAGGAATACGCGATACATCCACAGTCCACCAAGGTGCACCATCGTTACCCGGCTGTTTAAAATCAGCTGGACCACTGAGCCCACCACTGCGCAGCACCGGCTGTGAATACGTCTGCGGAGTTTGAGTGCTGTTATTGGACGAGCAACTCGCTAGTGCCACGCCCAGTGCAGCTACAGTTAAAACCCGCATACTGTGTTTAAACATTATGAGTCCTTACGTTGAGCCGCTAATAATTCAGCTAAATCATTGACCGCCATGGCATACATCACGCTTCGATTATAGCGCGTTATAGCATGGAAATTGGCTAAACCAATCCAATACTCAGCACCTTTCTCAGCATCCAAACGGAAAGCGGTGACATTGGTTTTCTTATCCAAAGACTTGCGTGGCGTCCAGCCCAATTTTTGCAACTGCTTTACCGTAATTTTAGGATCTAAGCTGTCTGATAAACCTTTATCGGCTTGAGCAGCAGACTTAATATCAGCTCGCACCACAATCTGCTCACCCGGCTGCCAGCCATGCTCAATAAAGTAGTTGGCCACACTGCCCACCGCATCGGTCGGGTTCTGCCAAATATCAATATGACCGTCATTGTCAAAATCCACAGCATAAGCACGGAAGCTACCCGGCATAAACTGTGGCAAACCCATTGCGCCAGCATAGGAGCCCGTCAAGTCCAAAGGGTTCACTTGCTCTTCACGCGTTAACAGTAAGTACTCTTTCAATTGCTGACGGAAGAAAGGTGCCCGTGGCGGGTAATCAAAAGCTAGCGTCGATAATGCATCAATCACTCGGTGCCCACCGGTGTTACCACCATAAATTGTTTCAACACCAATAATGGCCACAATAATCTCAGCGGGCACACCGTACTCTTGCTCTGCACGCTGTAGGGCATCTTGGTTTTTCGCCCAAAACTCAATACCTTTATCAACACGCGCCTGAGTGATAAAAATGGGTCGATATTCTTTCCACAGCTTAACCCGCTCAGCAGGTCGAGAAATAGCATCTAAAATAAATTGCTTACGCTGCGCTTGAGCAAAAACACTGTGCAGCGACTCTTTAACAAAACCAAACTCGGTGCTCATTTCTTCAATAAACGGAGCCGTCAAAGGATGCTCTGCATAATTGATCTCTGCAGCAGTGGCATGGGTTACAGCCAGCGTTAAGCCCAAGCAAGCCACTAGACCTTTCATTTTAAATAACACAGTTTGCATGTATAACCCTTTAAGAGTGAGCGATCCACTTACGATGCGTATGAATCGCCATTAAAATCCCAAAACTTGATAAAAGCGTAACCAATGAGGTTCCGCCGTAACTTATAAATGGCAGTGGCACACCAACAATAGGTAGCAACCCACTGACCATGCCAACATTAACGAAAACGTAGATAAAAAACGTCAGTGTAATAGATCCGGCCAGCAATTTACCAAACACTGTTTGTGCTTGCAGAGTAATGACCATCGCCCGCCCAATCAAGAGCAAATACACCAGCAGTAACATACAGATACCGACCAAGCCAAACTCTTCACCGAGCACGGCAATAATAAAATCCGTATGACTTTCAGGTAAAAAATCCAAATGCGATTGCGTGCCCAGCAACCAACCTTTTCCAAACACCCCGCCCGAGCCAATCGCAGCTTTTGACTGAATGATATTCCATCCACTACCCAACGGATCACTTTCTGGATTTAAAAAAGTTAACACACGCTGCTTTTGATACTGATGCATGACAAAAGTCCACATCGCAAATGCAACCGGAACCACAGCAGCAACGGCGCCAATAATCCAACGCCAACGCAAGCCACCTAAGAACAGTACAAACACACCCGACACTAAAACCAACATAGCCGTACCCAGGTCAGGCTGCCTAGCAATCAACACAAAAGGCACAGCAACTAAGATACCGCTGATTAAGATCCGTTTAAACGATGGAGGTAAATTATGCCGTGCTATATACCAAGCCAGCGTCATAGGCACAAATATTTTCATAAGCTCAGCAGGCTGAAAACGCACTACGCCAGGAATATTAATCCAGCGTGTGGCTCCCATAGCATTATGCCCAACCACCTCAACAATGATTAATAACACAACACCAATCACGTAAAGTAATGCTGACCAGTTCGCCATAAAGCGCGGATCCAGCTGCGCCACCACTGCCATAATAAACAAACCCAAGCCAAAAGATGTTGCCTGTTTAATCAGTAGTCCTTGGTCTTTTCCTCCAGCAGAATACAAGACAAATAGGCCAATCGCACCCAGTACCAGCAATAAAAACAACAACCAACCGTCAATATGAATGCGCTGTAGGATTGACGCCCTACGACGTAATACATCACCTTCAGATAGCGCACGGTTAAAACCACGATTCATTGTTTGTCACCTTCTGGCAATACACCACCGTACTCAACTTTCAACTCACCTTCTTCATCTAACAACCATGCATCCAGTACATCCTTAGCGACCGGTGCCGCCACACCGGAACCCGACTCACCATTTTCAACCATCACAGCCACGGCAATCGCAGGTTTTTCCGCCGGCGCAAAAGCAATAAATAGAGCATGGTCACGGTGCCGCTCTTGTACTTTGTCACGGTTATAGCGCTCACCTTGTTTAATGGCGACCACTTGTGCAGTACCACTTTTACCGGCAATACGGTATAGCGCACTATCACCCACCTTACGCGCGGTTCCACGCTTACCATGCAATACGTTTTCCATGCCCTGCTGTACAGCATTCCAAATAGAGTTATCACGCAAAATAATATCATCTGGCATTTGCGCATCGAGCATCGGCTCCACACCACCAACGCTACGCGCTAGATGCGGACTCAACCACTTACCTTTAGAGGCCATCAACGCTGTAGATTGCGCCAATTGCAACGGTGTTGCTTGCATATAACCTTGACCGATTCCCAAGATCAAAGTTTCACCCGGATACCATGGTTGACGGTAACGACTGCGCTTCCAGTCTTTGGACGGCATCAGTCCGGCTGTTTCTTCAAACATATCCAATGCCACACGCTGACCAAAACCAAAGCGCGTCATATAATCATGGATACGATCCACGCCTAACTTATGCGCTAAATCATAAAAATAAGTGTCGTTGGAGCGGGCCAGTGCTAAGTCTAAATCAACCCAGCCATCGCCATAGCGATTCCAGTTCCGATAACGGTGCTGATGATTAGGCAACTTAAAGAAACCCGGATCAAACACTCGCGAGCTGGGTGTAATCACCTCACTGTCCAAACCGGCAACAGCCATCATCGGCTTAATGGTCGATCCTGGTGGATACAGACCGCGCAGCACACGGTTAAACAAGGGTTGATCAGGTGAATCACGCAATAAGCCATAAGCCTTAAAACTGATTCCGGTAACAAAGGGGTTCGGATCGAAACTGGGCTGACTGACCATGGCTAAGATTTCACCGGTATTAGGATCAATCGCCACAATCGCACCACGCCGTCCATCTAAAGCAAGCTCAGCCGCTTCTTGCAACTGACTATCAATACTGATGTAAATATCTTGACCGGTGATCGGCTCTACGCGATTGAGAACGCGCAGTACACGACCTCGCGCATTGGTCTCAACTTCTTCATAGCCCACTTGACCATGCAGCTCTTCTTCATAAAAGCGTTCAATACCCGTTTTGCCAATATGGTGGGTACCGCTGTAATTCACAGAATCGAGCCGCTTGAGCTCAACTTCGTTAATTCGTCCGACATAACCCACTGAGTGCGCAAAGTGTTCTTTTTGCGGGTAATAGCGCACTAAGCTGGCCGCCACTTCAACACCGGGCAGACGAAATTGATTGACGGCGACACGGGCAATTTGCTCTTCACTGAGCTCAAACATCACTGGGACAGGCTCAAACGGACGTCGACCTTGGCGGATGCGCTTTTCAAACAGCTCGCGACTGTCTTCATCCAGCTCAAGAATTTCAATAATAGCATCCAATACTTGCTCCCAGTCTCCCGCACGCTCACGAGTGAGGGTCAAACTGAAGCTGGCTCTATTATCGGCGAGTATCACGCCATTACGGTCAAAAATCATACCGCGCGTCGGCGGCAACGATTGCACATGAATTCGGTTGTTTTCAGCCAGCGTTGAGTGATGCTCGAACTGTATGACTTGCAAGTAATACATGCGCACCATCAGCAGCAGCATTAAAAAAACCAATGCTCCACCACCAAACAACACCCGAGAACGGATCAGTCGTGTATCGCGCTCATGATCTTTTAACCGAATAGGAGGTGGCATAACCGCTCGCTACTTATGATATGGATGACCGTTAAGCACAGTCCATGCGCGATAAATTTGCTCACCTAAGAGAATGCGCACCAAAGGATGCGGCAGTGTTAAAGGAGATAATGACCAGCGCTGCTCACTGCGCTCGCACACTTGTGGCGCCAAACCTTCGGGACCACCCACCATTAAATTCACATTGCGTGCTTCTAAGCGCCAGCGCTCTAACTCTTGCGCCAGTTGTTCTGTGCTCCATGGCTTGCCATGCACTTCCAGAGTGACAATACGCTCACCCGGCTGAACTTTGGCAAGCATGGCATCACCTTCTTGTCGAATTAACCGCTGTACATCGGCATTTTTACCGCGTGTACTTAAAGGGATTTCGACAAGCTCTAAAGGCAACTCATTGGGTAGACGCTTAGCATATTCATGCCAACCGTCCTCAACCCAACGCGGCATTTTCGAGCCTACAGCAATTAAACGAATGCGCACTTACTCAGCGCCTTGCTCATCAAACTGTGCACGCACTTGCTCAGTACCCAACCATAAACGCTCAAGGTCATAATGCTCACGGGTTTCGACTTGCATCACGTGTACTACAACGTCATTTAAGTCGATCAAAGCCCACTCACCACCGTCTAGACCTTCCTCACCAATCGGTCTAACGCCTTGCGCTTTTACTTTATCAATCACGTTTTCAGCCAGAGCTTTAACCTGACGTGCTGAGCCACCTGAAGCGATAATCATAAAGTCAGTGATGCTGGTTTTATCGCGCACATCAATAGTGACGATATCTTTAGCTTTAACTTCTTCTAATGCTGTAATAACTAATTTAACAAGTTGTTCATTTTGCATGGGGTATATAACCTCAAAAAGCTCATCACTCTTGATAGAGTTGGTGAGCGTAAATATATTTAAAAACGGCATCTGGTACCAAATACCGCACGCAACGCTGTGTTGCTAATAATTGTCTAATTTGTGTTGCTGAAATAGCCAACGGTGTTTGCCATACAAAAGCGATTTGACCGCTAGGACCATGTAAAGTTTGCGGACCACTCACGCTTTTTGCCGCCACTAAGTCACGAAGAATTTGCGGCGATTCAATATCTGCATCAGGACGTTGTAATACCAAAATATGGCAATGCTCTAATAACTCATCCCAACGATGCCAACTCGGCAAACCACAAAACGCATCCCAGCCCAAGATCAGCAGTAATTGATCCTGCTCATCAAGCTCAGCGCGCAATGATAGCAAGGTATCGATACTCCAGGACGGTTTATCGCGACGTAATTCACGATCATCAACACTGAGAACTTCAACACCCTCAACCGCCAACTGCACCATTTCTAAACGCTGCTGCGCACTCACTTGCGGCGTATCACGATGCGGCGGCTGTGCATTAGGGATCAGCAGCAGCTTGTCTAGAGCATAATTTTCAGCAACCTCCAGTGCACTGCGCAAATGCCCAATATGCACTGGATCAAATGTGCCGCCCAACATTCCAATTCGCTTAGCCACGCACGTGTCCGTCACCGAATACGACATACTTCTCACTGGTTAAACCCAACAACCCTACCGGGCCGCGAGCATGTAACTTGTCGGTAGAAATACCAATTTCAGCACCTAGACCGTACTCAAAACCATCTGCAAAGCGCGTTGATGCATTAATCATCACTGAACTTGAATCCACTTCAGTTAAGAAACGGCGTGCATCGGTAAAGTTTTCCGTAACAATGCTGTCAGTGTGCTGCGAACCATAGGTATTGATATGTTCAATAGCCTCGTCAAGCGACTCAACAATACGAATCGCCAGAACCGGCGCATTGTACTCTTCAGCCCAATCATCTGCAGTAGCTTGCTTAACTCGATCAGCAAATAAAGCACAGGTTTTTTCACAACCACGTAACTCAACCTGCTTGGCATCATAGATATCTAACAAGGGGCGCAAGACCGCATCCACTTGTGAGCTATGCACCAACAGAGTTTCCATAGCATTACAGGGTGCATAACGCTGTGTTTTGGAGTTATCAGCAATACGGATGGCTTTTTCTGCATCAGCAGCCTGATCCACATAGACATGGCACACGCCATCCAAGTGTTTAATGATCGGTACTTTAGCATCTCGGGTAATGCGCTCAATCAGCCCTTTACCGCCACGTGGCACAATCACATCTACATACTTAGGCATGGTGATTAACTCACCCACCGCTGCACGGTCTGTGGTTTCAACCACTTGCACTGCAGATGCAGGAAAACCTGCCACCGCCAAACCTTCATTCAAACACCGAGCAATCGCCTGATTGGAATGAATGGCTTCTGAACCACCGCGTAAGATCGTGGCATTGCCAGACTTAATACATAAGCTGGCCGCCTCAACCGTCACGTTAGGACGCGACTCATAAATAATACCAATCACACCCAGCGGTACGCGCATCTTACCGACCTGAATACCGGACGGCACAAAGTGCATATCGCGGATCTCACCGATCGGATCAGATAATGCCGCCACCTGCTTTAAGCCTTCAATCATTTCATCAATGCGTGAAGAGCTTAATGCCAAGCGATCGAGCATCGCATCATCCAAACCACTGACGCGGCCGGCTTGCATATCCAGCTCATTCGCCTCAAGCAAAGCTGCACGCGATTTATCCAAAGCATCTGCAGTGGCTAATAAAGCCTGATTTTTCTGAGCGGTACTGGCTTTTGCCAACACACGGGAAGCCTCACGCGCAGACTCGCCAAGGCGTTGCATGTAGTCAACAACAAGTTCGGTCATAGCACCCAACCAAAGTTAAAAGTCAAATAGGCAACGATTATAGCGAGGTAACGGCATAAACGCACAGATAGTTTGAAGATAGGGGCAAACCCAGCCTGAAGCTGAGCTTTCAAGGTGATTGGCGATGAAAAGCTGAAGCTGTTTGTACCCTTAACCCGAGTCTTTAGCTTGAGCTCTCTACAGCACTCAAAATGTGCATAAGCCAGTTTTTAGGCAGCGATATCAGCCTCTTGATTTAAGAAAACAGTACGTATCGATACTCTTTCTGGCTACATTATTATTGAGATGTAACCAAAACTCTCTTGCATTCATTAAACGCATATTCAGCGCTCAATTAGATGCTAACTTTTCCAGCTAGGGTGTGGTCATGGACAATTTCACTGCCTACACTCGTAACGCTCGTACTGAGTTTATTTACAATCTGATTAAATCCAATAGAATTTGAGGCTTTTAACACAATATGGTCTCTATCATCGATCCATTGATCAAGATTCCTGAGGACTTCAGCTGTATTCGGGTACCATTTCTTCTTAACCGAAGCAAAGCTTTCGTTATCAATAATATCTTGCCAAAGATACTGCATTCGCGAACCACAAAGAATCAATTTATCGGGTTTGGCCTGTGAAATACTATCGATTAAATTCTTATGATATAAAATCTCATCATCACCTAGCTCTAGCATATCGCCTAATATTAAAAACCTATTACCTTTCTCTTTAATATTCCCCATTGATGCAATAGCAGCATTCATAGATATAGGGTTTGCATTATACGTTTCATCATAAAGCGTAATTTTTTTACCCCCTATCTCTACAACAGTCTTCTCTCCCCGCCCTTTTAATGCATTAAAATCTTTAAAAACACCTAAATGCTCCTTCCACTCTAGATTCAATGCCCTGAGGGAAGCAAAAACACTGAGTGCATTGAATATCATATGCTTGCTATAAAGACCTATATCAAACTCAACGATATGATTAAAGAAGTCTACTACAATAGTTTTCTCTTTAACTTCTAAAAGCCGGATATCATTATCTAGACTCTCACCATAAGTAATGACAGATACGCCTTTCTCTTTAGCCTTGGCTAAAAAGATATCTTTATGCAGAATTTCACCAAATAGGATAAGACTCCCACCAGGTTCCATTTCATTCATTATTAATGATTTTCTCTCAGCAATAGTTTGAGTGTTCTCGTGAAATTCAAGGTGAGCGGGTGCAATATTTGTAATAATAGCCAGCTGTGGTTTTACCAATGCTGCATTCACTACCATTTGACCAATAGCCATCTCTACTACCCAACTGGCAGCACCCTCTGGCATATTGACCTGATTCCAAGCAATACCTATCGGCAAGTTAGCGCTACTCTTCGTCTGTCCAGTTACACCAAACAGTGACAGCGCATGTGCCATCATGGCTACAGTCGTAGTCTTTCCTGCACTACCTGTTATACCGACAACCCTTCCAGAAAAAGCATTCCTCGCCGCTCGCCCTAAGGCTAACGTAGCAGCTCGAATATCCCTCACCTGTAAAATGGGTACACCAAGATTTAAATAAGGTGTAGGGTCACAACACACTATAGCTGCGGCTTGCTGAGCAATTAATTGCTTAATAATTTGATCCGGCAAATAGCCTTGACTCAAACTTCCGCGTGCTAACAAAAGATGTCCGGGCTCAAATATTGGCTTATGTATGCAAATACCCGTCACATTCCAGTCATCTTCGGGCTGCACAATCCACTGACCATGAGTGATTTTAGCCAGGCCCGCTTTAGATAAAACGCTAAAACCTTCGAGTTTACTTTTCAGGTATTTTTTATACGCCACAAACCCTGAAAGGTAATGTTCCACATCATCAATTCTCACCCTGAATGAGTGATGTCGAATAAAAAAACTGCCTACAATTTTATTGGGATTTTCAAAGTACATTGCATACTCAGGCCAGAAATGGCCATTGAGCAAATAATGAGCACGCTTTTCTAATGCGCTATAAAACTCTTCTAAGTCCACATCTTGGAGAAGATGCTGATGCTCTACTGACGACTGTAAGCGCGTAATCATGCGCTCGGCTGCCATCATAAGCTCTAATAATGTAGGAAATGTAGTAATGCGGTTGGCAATAAAATCAAGGTAACCCACAACGTTTTGCAGGCCAAATTTATAATAACGCTCATCATCACGATACAGGGTGAGCTCATTAACACAGTAGCTTAGCCAGTGGTCATGCGCCTTCCAGTGTTCGGCTGCAATAAAGTAGTCAAAGGCCTTTTCTACTATATTTAACCAACGCTCATCCTTGGTCAGCCCATACAGTCGCATCAAGCCGAATGCAGCTTCACCGTCATAATAGATAATTCTAAATTCTTCTTTAACAGTGAGTTCAGGGTAATTAAGCACATGCACAAACTTTCCAGTTTTTTTGTCCTGCATATACTCAATACCTAGAGCGAGCTGCTCTAATAACTCTAAGTACTCCTGAGTTCCTGTCACTTCAGAGTATTTACTTAAAGCCAGAATACAAACAGCATTGGCACCCAGCTTAACCTCTTTCCCCGTATGTTCGACTAAGAAGGCAAGCCTTTCCCCTGACCTTCTTAAGGTTACACGTCGAATCAAGCTGTTCACGATATAGTCAATTGATCGTAATATTGCTTTTTTCAGCTCGGGATCTTGAGTGATCTCCCACGCTTCTATCATTGAGTAGGTGGTTGATGCGTGCCGCAGCGTATTATAAGTATTGATATAGCGATCAAAACACGGATGCCAACCGTAATAGAATTGTCCTGTGTCTTTTACCTGAGTTGCTAGATAATGACTGCTTTTCTCAATTAGACTAAATGCGTCTTTCTGGGTCATTCTATCGATAACACGACGCCCTGCATCTCTACCTTTTGGGTGCAGTAATTGACTCGATTCTTCAGTAGAACAAAACACACCTTGCGTATCTAACATGTAGATCGGTGCATTATTTTTAAATTCAAAGTGAAAGTCTAAAAATCTTTTTTTCGCATAACGTGCAAAATTTTTCTGATTAACAACAGCGTGCACACAAGCATGCCCGCCATACAGCATGGCGTTACTATTGAGTTCTTGTTCCAAAAAAGCTGTTTTAAAATCAGTATCAAATGCTAGGCCATAACGAAAATAATTACGTTTAACATCTTTTAGCCAATTTTTAAGCTGGCCTAAATGAGTTTCTCGCACGCTACGAACCCAATCAATACGCAAATATTTAGGGATGATGCTTTTTTCACTGATCAATTCAGATGCTTGCTCTACTAATTGCTTCCAAGCGTCCTCAAAATTTTCGCCTGAACTGTGAACAACCTCAGCCCTTGTCTTCCCATCGCTCACTGATAAAAATAATGTGAAGTTTGGCCATTTGCCTTCCAACCTCACTATATTTTCTTTAACTGCAGGCTTAGCTTTGTGAAGCAATGTCGTCAATGACATATCAATATCTCTATATTAATGTTGGCTATCGATAAACTTTTTATAAGCAATCAGTCCAGACAGATAATGCTCTACATCATCGATTCTGACTCTAAATGCATGGTGCCGAATAAAAAAGCTGCCGACGATACGCTGAGGATTTTTATAGTACATTGCATATTCAGGCCAAAAATAGCC
>DATERS010000136.1:0-7923 GCA_035271365.1 Thiopseudomonas sp. | reverse complement strand
ATTATGCGACTCAATGGCTCTGGCACTACAATAACGAACGACCTAATATGGGGCTTGGTGGCATTACCCCTAAACAAAAGTTGGCCATAGTGGCCTGATATCTACTTTTGAGCCCTGTTATAAATGGGGGGATTACCGCTGGATTTAGAGTTTGAGAGTGGGAAAATACTGAAAGTCCGGTTTGACCAGGGCGTCGCTTACTGGAGATTACGCTTTGGATCCCATAGGGATATATGGTTCGACTTTGATCAGTCAATGGAGAATCAGGTGATGCACATGGCTAAGGTGATCGATACGGCAGAAGTGCAGAACTCAGAGCACAAATGGGCCACTGATGTGCTTGTAGAGATTCAGGTAGAGTGATGGAAATAGCCCGAAGCGAGGGAAAGAACTTCGGGCTATTTAATTAACACAACCCTTCAATCATCTAGCAGCCGCGCCGCCGGTAAAGGACGGTGAGTCAATTTGGGAGCACAACGTTTGTTGGTCTTTATCGGCCTCTGAGGCAGCAGTCATTTCTCGTGTAACATTTTTTTTGGCAAAAACAGGCTGGTCTCTGTTTGGTCTCAACTCGGTCTCAATCGTAAAACGTCTTTTTTGCGACCATGGAGGGCTGAGATCATGACGTTCGCCCTAGGGACCATTTAAAAATGACCTCTGCTTTTTAGAGGCTTGAGAATGGTCTCAATTTAGAAAAAAACCAGGAGCTGTAACATGCTGATTTTAAAGGGAAATGGTGCACTCGGCGGGATTCGAACCCACGACCCTTGCCTTCGGAGGGCAATACTCTATCCAGCTGAGCTACTAGTGCCGCGGCGTAATCATACAGGTTTTCAGGTGTTTGCACACTCTTGCTTTGAGCTCGGTGATCAAACGGCGACATAGTGTGGCCAGCTAAAAAACCAATTCATTTTCACAATCACAATGGCGAGTACGGCTTTTTCAAGTCACTGTTTAGTATCCCGCAATCAACACACCCAATCTCTGCAGTAACCTACCCTTATAGCTGATCCGTTTTTGTCTCTTTTGGAACGAGAATATGCCATGCACTTATTCAGCTGCAAACACCAGAGTAAGTGCATGGCGAAGCTCTTCTGATTACGCCACTTTATTCATGCATCAGCGCAGCAATAGTACGCTCGCCAAGGGCTGGCCCTACGCTCATTCCCAACCCCGTACGCATCAGCACTGCGGTCACTTTAGGGTGCGCCTTCAGAACTGAGATAGGCTCTTTACCACGAGAGCCGTAAATACCCTGCCAACGCTCCTTAACCTTTACCTTAGTGTTTAGGGTGTGTTGCGCCAGCTCAATTAATAACTGATCAACTTCTTCACTGTTGAAAGGAATGGGATCCTGCTGATAATCATGGGAATCACCAATGATGATGTCGCCATAAGGAGTCGGACTGGCTAACAAGTGAATACCGTACTTTTCTAACAATGGTGAGTGCTGCTGCACCTCCTCACGAACGTTTTGCGCCTCAGGCAAGTCAGCAAAGGCGTTGTAGTGAATGCAGCTCAGCCCAGTGAGGACTGCATGTTGTAAATCAAAGCTCTGTTCGGGAGTGACGCGCAGCATTTGTAATCGACAGACTTCTGGCTCCAGCTGGCTGATCTGCTCAGCTAATAGCGTTTGGTAATCATGACCCGAACAGACCAAAATATGCTCGGCAGCAAACTCACCGGCAGTGGTAATGAGTTTACCGGCATCGGGATCAATGTCTCTCACTAAGGTAGAAAAGTAAAAACTGACGTTCTCGAAACTATCCAAATAGCTGACTAAGCTAGGAATAGCTTCGCGCGAATAAATCTGCTGATCTTCCAGTCCATGTAACGCAGCGCGATGATGAACAAAACGTCCATCGTACAGGCCTGCCAACTCTGCCCCACTCAGTAACTCGGCTCGGTAGTCATACTCCTTGGCGCGGCCATTACAAAAAGCTTCCAGAAGGTTTTCTTCAGCCTCTGTGCGAGCAAATAACAAGGTGCCTTTTTTCTTGACTGAAAATTTTGCGTGGGTCGCCAGTTCTCCCCAGATCGTACGACTCTGTTTGGCCAACTGGAGCATTTCGCCAGGCGACTGGCCAATAATGAGTGCCTGACCAAAATTACGTACCGATGCGCCTAAAGGGGTGTGAGTACGCTCAAAAACCGCTACTTTCAGGCCGCGCTTAGCCGCTGCATAAGCATGCGATAAACCAATAATGCCAGCGCCAACAATGGCGAGATCATATCCTGTATTCATGTGTGCTCTCAAAGTCAGTGGGTTCAATCATTATTGGGTTTTACCATCATAGCGCTTGCGCCATTCACTCAAGATGCGGTCGCGGTTCTCAGCTGCCCAGATAAAATCATTTTTAATCAAGCGCTGCGCATAATCTGCAGGTAGTTCGGTGTGTGGTGCGGGCACTTTGGTATTCGCCAGTACAGCAAAATTGGCTGCATAGAGCTGCATTGCTTGCTCGCTAGCAGAGAAATCTGCAAGTTTTTGTGCGGCCTCCAAATGCGGGGTGCCTTTCATTATCGCAGTGGCCTCAACTTCCCAGCCCAGCCCCTCTTTAGGCAAAATTATTTCTAGAGGTGCACCCTGTCGTTTGAGCTGGATAGCAGGAAACTCAAAAGATATACCAATCGGATATTCACCTGCAGCGGCCATTTTGCATGGCTTAGAGCCCGAGTGCACATACTGACCTATGTTGGCATGCAGCCGGTCCATATAATTCCAACCCTGCTCTTCACCAAAGGTTTGTAACCAAGCGCTCACATCCAGAAAGCCAGTACCTGAAGAGGCTGGACTCGGCATGACAATACGGTTTTTATATTCGGGCTTGGCCAGGTCTTCCCAAGATAACGGTTTTTCTAGATTGAGCTTTTTCGCCTCAATCGGGTTAAAGCAAACTGTTGCAGCCCAAACGTCCATGCCAACCCAGGCCGGTGGGTTAGCCGCATCGCGATAGTTATCACCAATGTGCTCAAGATCCTCAGGCGCATAGGTTTGCAACAGTTCCTGGTTATCCAAAACCGCTAAACTTGAAGCCGCCAGCCCCCAGATCACATCAGCGACTGGGCGATCTTTTTCAGCCAGTAGTTTTGCTGTAATAATTCCCGTTGAGTCACGTACCCAATTGATATTAATATCTGGATGCTTGGCTTCAAAGGCTTGCTTATAGGTTTTTAACTGCTCATTTTCGAGTGCGGTGTATACGGTTAGATCAGTCGCCGCCCATAGACTAGCGGAAAAGCTTAAACCAATAGCTGCAGCCATTACGGAGCGTGTGAACTTCAACATAGCTATATTCCTTTTAATTAAAGTTGTTGAGGCAGTTTTTGCTTGGCAAGCAACTGATTAATACGCTGAATAACATCAGGTAAGTCAGCAATGGTATCGATCAGAAAATGCGGACGACATGGAGCGAACAACTGGTCAATGCGTTTTCTGTGCTGCATTTTTTCAGATTCGTTTAGCGCACTAAATTCTGTAAAGGTCAGACCAAGAAAGTTGCCAGAAAAGCGTAAGGCAACCGTCCACATGCCCGCATGACGCCCCTCCAAAATACCCGGCTCGGTATCGTCAACTTTTACGCAAGCAGCAACGTCCGCAATGCCTAAGGCAATCACGTTAGCGAGAGCTTGTGCTGGACTCGGTCTACCTTTAACTACTTCATCCGAAGCGACCACATGATCTGGCTGATAACCAGCAAGCGCCGCCTGACTAACGACCTTGTCCATCACCTCCTTGGGATAGCCTGAACAGGTGCCAATCTTTATCTGCTTTGCGCGCAACTCAGCGATCGTCTCAAGTGCGCCAGGAATGATCTCAGAGTGCTCACCCACCTTGGCAATTTGCAACGGCATGAAACGCTCATAAATAGCAGTGACATCAGCATCACTGGCAAGGCGTTTAAAAACTTTTTGAAACTGCTCCTCAATAGAAGGCTCATTGCACAACGTGCGGATATGATCCCATTTACCCATACCCATAGGACCACGAGCTTGCTGCAGCGATATCTCAATACCAAAACTGGCAAAAGCCTCGACAAATATCTTAGTCGGTGCAAAGGAGCCAAAATCGACTACGGTTCCAGCCCAGTCCAAAATAACCGCTTCGACCTGCTGTGGCGGGGTGTATTGCATTGATGAACGCATAACGATTCCTTACTTAATTTAAGATTGATTACTGGAGCGCCACGCCTGTGAACGCTTGAGAAAAAATCGACTAAAACTGGCTAACAATATGGACACGGCAGCTGAAGTGACCAAAATTAGCGTAGCCATGGCTGCCGCACCTCCCACATTCCCGGCATCATCCATGTTCAGAACTGCAACCGCAGCTAACACTGTATTAGTGCTGTAAAGAAAGATCACTGCTGACACTGTGGTCATCGCGGAAACAAACAGATAGCGGAAAATATCAAGGATAGTTGGCATGCAAATGGGGACTGTAATAGTCCAAAAATGCCGATAAAGAGGTGCTTTTAGTGATAAAGATGCCGCCTCAAACTCCCCATCCAGTTGCCGCAAAGCGGTACTGGCAGTCATATATGCGGTAGTGAAAAAGTGGGCAATCGAACAGACCACTAGCAACGCCATCGAGCCGTATAAAAAGTTCAGCGGGTTGTTAGGTAAGTTAAAGAAAAACACATACCCCAAACCGAGCACCAGACCGGGGATCGCCATCGGCAAATAACCCAGCATGCGCAGCAGAGTATTCAAACCTTTCAGCAGATTGCTTTTTTCAATCAGATACGCACCAACAAACACCACCACACTGCCGATCGTCGCGGTCAACACTGCTAGCACAACGCTATTTTTATAGGCCAGCCAACCGCCTGGCAAATCCTCGAAGTTATAGTGTCGAAGGGAAAACGACATGTTGTAAGGCCAGAACTGGATAAACGAAGAGTAAACCGCCATGCCAAACACCCCCAGAATCACACTGGACACCAGTGCTACAAATACCAGGTAACAGAAGTCGCGCTGAGTATTGGGCTGGGGCGGCCGAATTTCGGCACGGCTCGACAATCCTTCTTTTTGTTTGCGGCGCAGCCAGGCATCAACCGTAAAGGTAAATAAAGCTGGAACCAACAACACCATGCCGATTAAGGCTCCGCGACCAAATTGCTGCTGGCCAATCACCGCCTTATAGGCTTCCAAGGCGAGTACCTGATAGTTGCCACCGACGACAACCGGCACACCAAAGTCCGTAATAGTCAGGGTAAAGACCAGGCAACATGCTGCAAAAACGCCTTGCCTACTACTCGGCCAAGTGACGCTTAAAAACTTTTTCCAAGGCGAAGCACCCATGCTTGATGCTGCATCAAAAAGTCGTGCATCTGCTAACGACAAGGCCGACAAGAGAATCATCAGTGCATGGGGAAAGGTGTAAATAGCTTCGCCTAAAACGATTCCCCAGAACCCATAAATATTGTCGTTTAACAGAAAACGCAGGAGCCCTTGATTACCAAACAAATAAACCAAAGCAATCCCGGGCAGCATCGACGGTGCCAGCAAGGGCAATAAAGACACCCCTCGCCATACCGCTTTACTTGGAATGAGCGTGCACTGTAAAGCATAGGCAAACAGATAGGCTAAGGGCACAACGAGCAGAGTCACTGTCAGTGAAACTTTCAGGCTGTTACCGAGCAACCAATGAAAGTTTTCACTGCTAAACAACTCAACTGCTGCGCTTACCCCTCCGCCTTGAGATGCATCGGGAGCCATACCGCGCCAAAATATTGCCAACAGAGGAGCCAATACAGCCAGTAGTAAAAAAGCCAGCAACAGCAGGCGGCCACCGTTTAAAAACAAGGTATCAAATAATGGCTTGATACCTTGCTGCAGGTGCTTTGAAATAGAACTATAGAAAGGCACTATGGATGGCCCTTAAGCAAAGATTTTCAGATTTTCGGCGGGAAGCCCAACGTGAATACGTCCACCACCAAGAAGAGCAACTTCAGGCGGTGCCAACTCTGCCTGCAGTGGGTGCCCCGGCAAAGTATCTAACTCAAAGCGCATCAAGCAGCGACTTCCAAGAAAAGTAATATTGTGCACTTGAGCACTAAATTGGTTTGGTGAGCCACCTAATGGGTTAACACGAACACCTTCAGGGCGGCAGAAAAGTCGTCCTTGTTCTTGCTGCAAAGGCTGGGCTAGCTGCAACTCTTGATTGCCAATGAAAGCCTTACCATTGGTACCACGAATAAAAGGTAACCAGTTGCCTTGACCAACAAACTCAGCAACAAAGGGCGTCGCAGGCTTTTGGTAGATTTCCTTAGCCGTTGCATACTGCTCTATCTTGCCCTCATGCATGATGGCAATACGGTCAGCCATTAACATCGCTTCATCTTGATTATGGGTGACCATCAAGGTGGTAATGCCCAAGCTTTTCTGCAGGTTTCTCAACTCAGTACACAAATGCTCACGCACTCGCGCATCCAATGCTGACATCGGCTCATCAAGTAATAATAGCGAAGGGGCCGGAGCCAAAGCGCGTGCTAAGGCGACACGCTGCTGCTGCCCACCAGATAATTGTCCTGGGTATTTTTTCGCACTAGAACTGAGGCCGACTAACTCCAGCATTTCACTGACCCGAGCGCGCACCTGATCTTTACTGCTGTCAGCTAGGCCGTAGGCAATATTTTGCGCAACGGTCAGGTTCGGAAACAATGCATAGGACTGAAATAAAATCCCGTAATCTCGCGCCTGTGGTGGCAACAGAGAAATATCACGCTGACCGCTGAAAATAGAGCCTTCATCCTGCGACTCTAACCCCGCAACACAACGCAGCAAGGTTGTTTTTCCACAGCCAGATGGGCCAAGCAAACAGACAAACTCACCTTTGTTGATTTCCAGAGAAATCCGATCTAAGGCTACATGCTGATTGAATTTTTTATGTAGATTTTGTATTGCAAGGTGCGAGTCCGCAAACCCTGAAGATATTGAAATAGCCATGGACGCTTATAAGAACCTTTCTGATTCAATCGATAGGTTTCAATATAAGGTCACACTGTGAACATCTCATGAACGTAAAATGACAATTTCAAGACACCAAGACACTCTGCTCGACTTCATCCGCTAGGTCACAGGCAAGTAAGCTTCATACTTTACCTAGGTCAAAATACTCATCCGCCAAGAACTGTATTAGAGGTGCTCTCATGCACCAAGCATCTACAGATCAGAAAATCACAGCGGGCGTACTGGCATAACCTCAACGTTTTATTCTAACCTTGGCAATGGCAGAGAACTATTTACAGGGTCGGTGTGGGCAGTGATTTTTAAATAAGTTCGCCGCTCTCAGGATCAAACTGTATCTGTTTAAGTCGTTCAACAAACCACCTCAGTCCTTTACCATTATTGCTGCGTCGCCAAGCGACTGATATGTCGACCGGCGGCCGGGCGGCGTCCAAGGGCACAACCACTAAGCGGCCCGCAGCAACCTGCTGGGTAATCCGATGACGCGGCAAATAGCCAACGCCTAGTCCTTTGCATTGTGCGGCTATTTTATGTTCGATGCTGGGCACGTAAATACGGCTGCGGCCATCCAAGAGCCCAGCCGAGCGCGTCGGTAAACGTTGTGAGCTGTCTGAAACAATTATGGTGGGGTAGTCCAAGATGGCGCTGGTTGCAATAGGCGTGGGCAGTTGCGTTAAGGGATGTTCTGCGGCAACCGCAAAATCAAATGTTACTTGGCCCAGTGCATGTTGGGCAAAACCTGACGCCGGCGCACTCCCTTCTGCACCTACGACTAAATCACAGCGATCATCGATAAGCGCATCCCAGCTACCACTGAGGACTTCTTCGCTGAGACGTATCTGGGTTTTAGGCTGGATGCGCTGAAACTCTTCAATTAAGTCATAGATAGCGTCGCAGCTCAGCACACTCTCAATACAGATCCTTAGCTTAACTTCCCAGCCGTCTGCGGCT
>DATERS010000135.1:0-8494 GCA_035271365.1 Thiopseudomonas sp. | reverse complement strand
GAACCTTGTCAAACCTTTACTGAGTTTAAATACAGTAAAGCCCCGTTTCCTAGCGCTCTGATGTTAAGCTACTGACAGTACAGACACTGTGTATAGGGGTTACAGAGGTTTTGAGTTCGCGAAAAATAATTCACATCGATGCTGATTGTTTTTATGCCGCTATTGAAATGCGTGATGATCCGCGCCTGCATGGGCGTGCTGTCGCTGTGGGCGGCGCCGTCGATCGACGTGGCGTGGTGGCAACCTGCAACTATGAGGCGCGCTCCTGGGGTGTACATTCTGCCATGCCGATGGCGCGTGCGTTGAAGCTCTGCCCTGACCTTGAAGTGATTAAGCCTCGAATGGAGGCCTATAGAGTCGCCTCGAAACAGATTCATAATATCCTGCATGACTACACTGACTGTATTGAGCCGTTATCTTTGGATGAGGCGTTTTTAGATGTCAGCGATTGTGAAGTATGTTCTGGCAGCGCTACGTTAATTGCTAAAGATATTCGCAGCCGTATTTGGCAAGAATTGCGTTTAGTCGTCTCGGCAGGTGTAGCGCCCAATAAATTTCTAGCCAAAATCGCTTCAGACTGGCGTAAACCCAATGGCTTATTTGTCATTACACCGGACGAGGTGGATGATTTTGTTTTAGCACTACCTGTGAAAAAACTGCATGGCGTCGGCAAAGTCACTGCCGCAAAACTGGCGCGTATGGGGATTAATGATTGCGCACAACTGCGAGAGCACAGTGTGCTGACACTCACAAAAGCCTTTGGCAGCTTCGGCGAGCGCTTGTGGTCATTGGCGCGCGGAATTGATGAGCGCCCAGTACAGCCTTATAGCCGCAGGCAAAGTGTCAGCGTCGAACGCACCTTTAATCAAGATTTAGCTGATTTGTCGGCCTGCCAAGCACAACTGCCTGATTTGCTAGACGAGTTAACTCGACGCCAGGCACGCTTGGATAGCAGTTACCAGCCAGAGAAGCCCTTTGTAAAAGTAAAATTTCACGATTTCACGCAAACCACCATCGAGCAAGCCGGTGCAGCAATGGATTTGGACAGTTACCGTCTGCTGTTGTCTGCCGCTTATCTGCGCGGTAACAAACCGGTACGACTCTTAGGTGTCGGCGTGCGCTTACTCGATCAACAACAGCAAGATGCTGTACAACTGGATTTATTCACTCAATGAGAACTGCTGATCTACGCGTCGTTGATCCACAATGGACGGTTGGGTGATGCTCAGCTGGATCAGCTATCTAGGGCTGGGGTTTTCTGCTTGTATTGCCGCCACCTTATTGCCGATGCAATCTGAAGCAGCACTGGTCGCTCTACTCGCTCTAGAACCTCGCGCAGTGTATTCCCTGGTACTAGTGGCATCGTTAGGCAATGTGCTCGGCTCGCAAATTAACTGGTGGCTGGGTACGCAACTGCAGCGTTGGCAAAATCGACGCTGGTTCCCGGTCTCTGCAAAACAACTGAAACGTGCACAGCATTGGTATCAGCGCTATGGCCGTTGGAGTTTACTATTGAGTTGGCTGCCGATTGTCGGTGACCCCATCACCCTGATTGCTGGGGTTTTACGTGAACCCTTTTGGCGTTTTACGCTGCTGGTCACCCTTGCTAAAACGGGACGCTATGCTGTTCTAGCCTACGTGACCTTGTATGTTTTAGACCGATAAAACCCACTTAAAGTAAAACCGCCAACGGTAGGCCGATGCATCACCCTGCTGTATGATTACTACACGTTAAATCTGTGAGAAATGTAGCTGTCATGCCTAATTCATCAGCAAAAAAAACGCCCCGTCTGTTTAAACTGGCCAGCGTCAATCCTGAAGACTACCGTCAACAAACGCGCAAAGCCACATGGATTATTATTGCAATATTTGTAGCATTAGCCATGCTGTTATCCAGCTTACTGGTGATGTTTTTTGGTGAAGCAGGAGGTGATAATTTTCGTTTCAATTTGACCGGTGTTATCGCTGGTGTGGTGATTACGGCGGGACTGGTTCGTTCGGTCTTCAGTCAACAGCCTTGGATGGCAGCCAATGTCTACAGCTGGCACCTCAAGCGCAGCTTAATGAGCGTGACCAATGTGATGCACAACGTAAAGTTAGGCGTCGAGGCGCAACAGCCTGAGGCGATGAAGTTATTACGCTTTTATCATTTAGGTTTAATGCAAATGCACCGTTTAGACGGCAATACGGGTGAAGCCAGCCAAATGATTCTTGAGGTCGATAGACATAAACAACATATGGACGAACTGGGTATCGATAGCGATCAGCAAACACTAGACCCGACTTGGATTAAAGCGGTTAAAACCAAATAAACAGGTCACTGTAAAACACATCACACACATGCATGACGCGCTAAATGACGTCATGCATGTACGATAATTTTTTACATCTTTTTGATCGTATGAACATCATCTTTATTGATACGTACAGGCTTGCCATCCTGTTGCTTAAACTCGTAAAAACCACTGTCTTCGTCATACTTAGGCTTGCTGGTGGTCTCCAGCTGACTACCATCTTTTAAGGTGATGACTGTTGGCGAAGAACAACCGGCTAAAGCAACCACTGCAACTGCAGTACACAATACTGTTATATATTTTTTACTCATGGGGCTTCCTTTTGGAGTGCAAAACTTCAATACATATGACTCAACACCACCGCTACAAGTTCAGAAAAACTATTCAGAAGCGGGCTCTTGCACAGACAATAAATCTAAATCATCCAACAACTCTTTAGGCACATTACGTCTTAGACATAACTGACACTGCTGACTTTCCATATCAAATAAAATCACCGCCTGCTTTTGCTCCAGCGCACGATGCACACGCTCAATACGTTTCTCCAGTGGTGTTTCATCACCATTATCCATACCGTCACGAGTCACAAAATCTTCAATTAAGCCGGTAAGCGTATCGGCGGACAGCTGTTCAAAAGGTATCAACATGGGTTCATTCAATCTACGTAAGGATCTGTACTTTAACATAGCTCGCACGAGCACTGATCCATACGCCTCAGAACCTTTAGAAATCCCACAGCAATCACGCTACACTCAGCTATTTGAATGGCGGCGCACTCTCGATGTCAATACAACAGCACACTATCGATCCAACTCGGCTTTAAATATCAGCCAACACGAATTCCAAAAGAGTGCCTCCAAGGCTTACTCCCAGCAGATATAAGTATCCTTTACGATGAACGACATACTACAAAGCGTTTTAACATGGTCAAGCAGCAGTCCCTATTGGCTGGCTGCTGCAATTTTTATCACTGCTTTTTTAGAATGCTTAGCCTTAGTCGGCATTCTTTTGCCCGGTGTGGTTTTAATGTTTGGTTTAGCTGTGATTGCCGGCGGCAGTACTTTAAGTTTGCCAAGCGTTTTATTACTAGCATGGCTGGGTGGCTTAACCGGAGACTTTGTCTCATATGCTCTGGGGTATCACTTCAAGCACAAAGTACCGCGACTACCTTTATTACGAACTCACCCACAATGGCTGGCCAGCGCTGAAATCCATTTTGAGCGCTACGGTGCATTAAGTTTATTGCTCGGGCGATTTATTGGTCCATTACGTCCAGTATTACCGCTGGTGGCTGGCATGCTCTCAATGCCACTGGCCCGCTTTGCCGGTGTCAGCATTATCGCTGCTGCGGGCTGGTCTGTTGCTTATATCATGCCCGGCTGGCTGGTCGGTGCAGCATTAGAGTTGAGTCCACCAGCCGGCTTTTGGCTGCAAGCGGCGTGGGTATTTGGAGGCTTAGCTCTCTGCGCCGCCATCAGTATATTCAGCTGTTTGCGTGGCTGGCGAACCAACAGTTTAATCAGCGCAGGCGCTTTTGGTATAGTGCTACTTGCAATCATGCTGAACTGGCAAAGCTTAGCTGTGTTTGATACCTACTTACATGATCTAAGCCAACTGATTCGCACGCCATGGCTTGACCACACAATGGTGGTGATTACACGCGTAGGTGATTTATCCACGCAAGTTATTGTCAGCGCATTGCTCTGTGCTGTGCTGCTGCTATCACGACAATTCCAAGCGCTATTTTTTGCCGGTGGCTCTTTATTCGCAGTGGCTATCACTAACTTTGTACTGAAACATTTCTTTGAGCGGCCACGACCATCGGTATTGCTGGAGCCCCTACAGCACTTTAGTTTCCCCAGCGGCCACAGCGCTTCTGGTTTTGCGTTTTTTATAGTGCTAGGTGTGTTGGCGAGCCGTCAGCAACCACAACGCTGGCGCGTTATTTGGCTGTTGGCCGCGCTGATTCCTGCGCTGTCTATTGCTCTATCGCGCATTTATTTAACAGCGCACTGGCCTACTGATGTGTTAGCAAGCGGGCTCTTAGCTAGTGTTATCTGTTCAATCAGCTTATTGCTTATCCAAGTAAAACAACCCATCCCCGCCTTGAAAAAACAGCACTGGCAAATCATTGTGCCGGCACTCTTGCTGGCGTTGACCGTATTGCTGAGCTGGAATTTAGCGGGTGCCCTGCATAAATACGCGTACTGATTCATAATTAGGAGACTGCTCGCTTTGACACGAAGCCAGTCTCCTTCCCTTTACGACCCATTATTGGCGTTGATCACGCTATAATTTTAACCTCCCTGTTATTCATCCTTGTTGTATTAACACGACATCCTGTCGTGCCTACCTTTCTTAATTAACCCTTCCTTACATATCATCCGGATATTTTAATTAAAAATTCTTTTATCAGCATCCTTACTTCATTTATTTTCCATCACCTATATGCAGTTTATTTAACTGTTAATTTACTTAAATTCTTCTCAAGTATCGCCACACCAATTCCTTTAACCTCAAGGAGCTCATCAACCATGGCAAATTCACCATGAGCTTCGCGGTATTCAACAATAGCTCGCGCCTTGGCCATACCAACACCATTGAGCTCACGCGCAAGCGTCTCGATATCAGCGGTATTAAGATTAACGGCCGGCTGTTCAATCATAACCGTGGCTTGTGCACCCGTTTCTGCTTTAGGTTCAGCAGCGACAGCAAATAAACTACCTGCGCCTAACGCTGCTACTAAGAGTGTATTAATAATTTTTTTACGCATAGAAACACCTTCCTTGTGGGTTTTAAAATCGTGCAGCCTGTATCTCTTTTACAAGTGCTATCTAGCCGCTACAGAATTAAAAATAGACCTGTTTCTAAGCTTGTCAAAATTAAGTTTAGTTATGTGATGCTGCACACAAAAATATCTTAGCTAAAACCAGCTGCTGTGCTCGCAATGCAATATAAGAAAGGATGTATTTATCAAACGCTGAGCCCGGTATTTAATATCTCCGAGCTCAGCATAGAAGGCTTAGAAGAAGCCGAGAGGATTGATATCGTAACTAATTAATAGGTTTTTAGTCTGCTGGTAATGATCAAGAATCATTTTATGTGTTTCGCGTCCAACTCCTGATTTCTTATAGCCACCAAAAGCCGCATGCGCTGGGTACAAGTGGTAGCAGTTGGTCCACACGCGTCCAGCCTTAATGCCACGCCCCATTCGATAAGCTCGATTGATATCTCGCGTCCACACGCCAGCACCCAAACCAAACTCAGTGTCATTGGCAATATCGAGTGCTTCGGCTTCATCTTTAAAGGTGGTCACAGCAACCACGGGACCAAAAATCTCTTCTTGGAACACGCGCATTTTATTATGGCCTTTAAGCAGCGTTGGCTGAATGTAATAACCTTTAGCTAAGTCACCTTCTAGGACCTCAACCTTTCCGCCAGTTAATACTTCTGCACCCTCTTTTTCTGCAATGTCCATATACGACATGATTTTTTCAAACTGCTGAGACGAGGCTTGCGCGCCGACCATGGTTTGCGTATCCAGCGGATTACCACGGCGAATCTGTTTAATCTTTTTCATCACTTCAGCCATAAAAGGCTCGTAAATTGATTCTTGAATCAGCGCACGTGATGGGCTGGTACAAACTTCACCTTGGTTAAAGAAACCAAGCACTAAACCTTCTGCCGCTTTTTCAATAAAAGCGGGCTCAGCATCCATAATATCTGCAAAGAAAATATTGGGGGATTTGCCACCCAACTCCACAGTGCTTGGAATAATATTTTCCGCAGCAGCATGCATAATGCGTGAGCCCACGGGTGTGGAGCCGGTAAAAGCAATTTTGGCAATACGCGTACTAGTGGCCAGCGCCTCACCTGCTTCACGGCCAAAGCCTTGCACCACGTTTAACACGCCCGCTGGCAGTAAATCGCCAATCAATTCCATCAAAACAGTAATGGATAAAGGCGTTTGCTCTGCGGGTTTAAGTACAACGCAGTTACCTGCTGCCAGCGCTGGAGCCAATTTCCATGCCGCCATTAATAATGGAAAGTTCCAAGGGATAATCTGCCCAACCACACCTAAGGGTTCGTGAAAGTGATAAGAAGCGGTGTGCTCATCGATTTCGGCAGATGTGCCTTCTTGCGCACGTATACAGCCGGCAAAATAACGGAAGTGGTCTGCGGCCAATGGCACATCGGCATTGAGTGTTTCGCGGATTGCCTTGCCGTTATCCCAGGTTTCGGTGACCGCCAGCAACTCTAAATTGGCCTCAATACGATCAGCAATCTTTAATAGCACCAATGCGCGATTTTGTGCGGAGGTTTTGCCCCACGCCGCAGCGGCAGCATGCGCTGCATCCAGCGCTAAGTTGATATCATCTGCATTAGAGCGCGGAAACTCACCGCAATCAGCGCCTGTGACAGGCGTCGTTTTAGTAAAATACTCGTCACTTAACGGCGGAACAAATTGACCACCGATAAAGTTACCATAGCGGGGTTTGATCGTGAGCAAAGAGCCTTGAGTACCAGGTTGTGCATAAATCATAAGCGTAGCCTCGTTATCTTAATCTGCAATGCCTGCGCCTATCGCGGGCACGATACACTTTGATCATAACGAGTCTAGCGCTCAACAAAAGCTATCAAATGCTAAAAACACACCAACTTTAGTCGGTCATAGCAAACATAATATATTGAAACGCTGATTATCCAGCAGAAAACGCAATGCCCAATATCCACACAATCACTGTGCCAGCTCTAACTGGATAGATCTGCTATTCGCTTAGATATTAAATAACCAACAGCTGTGAACGTCCCAGCCACTACACCAATAAAATGTGCCTCGATGATAATAGCCATACCTTCGATTTCACCTTGATACCCGCCGTGAGCACGCCACATTTCAAGCAATACTTTGCTCCAAACGGCGACTAACCCAACCCCATACAATCGGTTTTGTGTATGAATTAAGTGCACGCAAATACAACTAAAAAACGCATGCAGCAGCCCAGACAAGCCGTTGTACCACGCCAAGTTTGGATATAGACCCAGCAAGACAATGCTGATTAGAAAAGAAAAGAAAAATCCGTAGGACCACAACGCAAACGCATCAATACGCGGCGCAAAAATCCAATACAGCGCAACAGCACAAATACCATTCAGCGCTAAATGGCTGACGTGGCTATGAACAAAATGCCCTGTCCACAGCCGCCACACTTGCCCAGCAAGGATCTGCTGTCGATCAAACTCCAATACTGCAGCAAAGTTCTGCAGCACGCACAGCGCCAGGATAAAAAGCGCAACGCCGACAAGATTAGCTTTGCTGGCGGCTGGCACTGCGCATCCGTCTAAATCCAAGCAACAAGGCCAACCCAGCTAGCAACATCACCAACGGCCACTGCAACGCACCGCCACCACCACCGCTATAGCCTTCACGTCGCGAGACTTGCACGCTCTTATCCTGTTTAATTCTTGCTTTAAAACGATCCAGCTCAACTGATAAATTCGTCGACATATCAGCCATCGCCAATTCAAAACCCTCACCGCGTGCCGCTCGATTCACCTGATCCACTTCAACCAAGGTGGACGAGCGCTTAGCTTCACTGACGCCCGGTGCACGCAATAGCATTTTGCGCGAGTTGACATCAAACACCGCCGTATCAACAAAAGTCGTAACTTGGTTTTGGTTACCCTTAATGAAATAAGCACCAACAATAGTCCAATACAGCAGCGAGCTTTTAGTTTCTGAACTGACAGCCACTTGGTCGTATGACACCAGCGCCATAATATCTAAACCATATAAACGCGCGATCTGATCAACGCCCTCAAAGCCTTTGGTCGAGCGCATATAAGTATCAGGGATAATATTGATATCACGCACATAGTCCAAGCCGCTAAACTTCTGTTTGACCTGTTCAAGCAGTTGCATCTTTTTCGCTTCTGGCAATGAATAAGCACTATTTTTTTCGCTCGGCACAAAAGCCAACCCCACAGTTAAAGGTAAACGCAGATGCGGCACAGTTTCTTCATACTTAGGTGGCACTTGCCCTTCGGGGTATAAGTAGTCAACCAAACTGCTGGAAACACCTCGCCGACCATCGATACCAAACCCTGAGGAACAGGCACTTAATTGCAGCGCAACAATGAGCAACAAGCCAAACTTAACAAGTAGTGATTTCATCTATCATCCTTAATATATGTGCTGA
>DATERS010000134.1:0-2702 GCA_035271365.1 Thiopseudomonas sp. | reverse complement strand
TTCATCGCGTTAAATCCATTACCCGCTAAAAAAACGCGGCATATATAAAGTAAAGACTGAGCCTATATTTTCTTGCGAGCTGACGGTCACTTGACCTCTTTGCAACTCAGCCAATTCAGCAGCGACATACAGTCCGATACCGGTACCCGCCACATCAGCAACTGAATTTGCACGATAGTAGCGCTGAAAAATATGCGCAAGATCTTTATCGGCAATGCCACGACCTTGATCCTTGATCTGACAACACACCCACTGCTCACGCTGATAAATATCTACAGTAATGTCTCGATCAGCCGGTGAGTACTTATCTGCATTAGATAACAAATTGACAATAATTTCATTGACCAGCACCGGATCAAAAATCGCTTGCAGATCTTTATTGTGCTCGACGGTGAAGATCACTTGGCGGCAGGGGTGTAAAAAAACATGCCGATCAATAAGCTCTTTAACTAAATCAGCTAAAGAGAATCGTTGTAACTGGATATCAACTTGCTCTAAAAAACGATCCGCTCTTAAGATACTTTCAATCAAATGGGTTAAACGTTCGGTCGCCGTTTTCACTTTGCTAGCCCGCTCAACCACTTGCGCTGGGGTCATACGTTCTGCAGCACGAATTAAACGCTGCATACTGGCATCAATAATAGCTAAAGGCGTACGAAACTGATGGGAGACCATCGCCCCAAAACTGCGGTACAGTTCACTTATTTTACGCTCATGCTCTAGCTGCTTTTGCAGTTCAACTTGCTGCTGCTTAATACGCTCATTTTGTCGACTGCGCTGCAGCGCGATTAAAAACTGTATAGAAACAAATAGACTGCATAAGAAAATCGCAACCACGATAAACAGTATGGTTAAAACGGCATTGCGGTTCATATCCACACCCGCGCCCAGTTCTTCCCATTGTGCGGTCATTGCCCGTCCTGAAGCCTTCAGCATAAAGGCACTGAACTCACTGAGCCTTTGCTGCAAAGTCTTTAATTGCTCTGCGCTTAAAGGATCGACAGTCAGTAGATGCTCAATCTGATGCAAGCGTTCTGTATGTAACTTAAGCTCAGCGAATAACCCCACTTGATCTAAAAACCGTGCTTGCGGACCGTCATGCAGCAAGTTTAAGCGGCTTAACAGCATCTGATAACGAAACTCAAGGTCAACATCCGCATTAGCATCCAGTGCTCTTTTTTGTAGCACATCGGTTAAGCGCAAACTTTCAAGATGAGTATAGTAAACAACCCAAACCATATTGGCATTGGAGTTATAACGCATTTCACGTTGAATAGTGGAGAGTCGAAATAATGCCACTGCCAGTAATAGCAATAACAAAACAATGGTCATCAGCGGCAATATATAGCGCATAAATATTTGTTTAGTACGCGACATAACGACAAGACCTTAATGTATATGCAAGTGTTTCAGCTGCCAAACCCAGCGGTAGTCATAACGAATATCTTGTAGCTTTCTATGACTATCACGCGGATAAACCAGCCATAAAGGCCCTTTATCTACTGGCTGCAGCAACACACCATCCATATGCGTGGCTAGCAACACGTCATATTTATAAAAATCGGCTAAGGGTATATCAACCAGATAATCGTTGAGCGCACTGGCTTCGACACTTTGAGCTTGAGTTGAAAGGCCAAGCACATTCAAAAGATCACGCACCAAGACGCCATCAAAACGTTTGATGCCATCCGTTACCACTGTTGAGGTGTAAATCGTCGCTGCGGGTAAGGCCTGAATCATTGCTAAATCAAACTGTGCCTGTGCAGAAGCATTAGTCCGTGTAATCAGTCCATCCACCCTAAGAATAACCTTGGCGGTCGGCTTATTTAACGGTACGCCTCTAGCAGCATCTGTAGCTGCAAGGGCGCTCTGTGCCCTGATCAGCAGCAAAAAAAGTAGCGCTGCAATAAATAAAGGTATCAATTTAAAATTAAGGCATTGTGTCTGTTTCATACTGGCTGCTCTCAAAGTTATTATTGTTATCTTTTTAAAAAACCTTATAGCCTGCATATAAACAGTAAAGCACTGATGACCCATGTGCAGTGCTGGTTAGGCTGTAGCTTCAAGCCATCAACAATCTACTTATAAACCGCCTGACCTAAATAAAAGCTTTTCTAATCCCGCTCGCTCAACAATAAGATCCGCTAAGTTGTATTGATCCAGCGTTGCTAAAAAAGCCGCTTGCGCCTTATACAAAATATGCTTTAACTCGCACACCGGCTCAATCGGACAGGTTGAACCCGGAGCAAAACACTCTAAAAGCTTCAAATTTTCTACTGCCCGCACAATTTGCCCCACATTAATGCTGCTCGGAGGCACAGCCAACACCAACCCACCACTGCGTCCACGCAAACTTTTCACATAGTTTAATTGCGTTAATGTCTGCCCTACTTTAGCGACATGATTGGCGGAAATACCATAATCTTCTGCGATTTTCTGCACAGTAACTGGCGCACTATCTTTCTGTAATGCCAGATAAATAAGAACCCGTAACGAAAAATCTGTGTGTGTCGAGAGCTGCATAACTTGACCTAAGGAAAAGAGGCATTTAATATGCCAGCTTTAAACAGGTATGTAAAATACCACTTTAAGGAGAAACACCATGCTCACAGCAGATCAACTGGCTGTTATCAAAGCAACAGTACCCGTGCTCGATGCAAATGGCGAAGCGCTGACACGTCATTTCTACGAGCGTATGTTCC
>DATERS010000133.1:0-4086 GCA_035271365.1 Thiopseudomonas sp. | reverse complement strand
TGCAAAACTGGCGGAATGAACTTCCTACAGTCCCATGCAATTGGCGTAGTAGGTTGTGGTCGCAGGCCAGTCTGAAAAAATACCGATCACGCCTACCTGCTGAGCCAACACATCAATCACTGTATACATGTCGCCATCATTGTTAATGGCATCGTTGATACTTTGATAATACCAGCCACCGCCTTCATTGAGCGGGCCACTGCGTTCCAATGACCAGCCAATCAGGTCAAGGCCTGCAGCTTTGGCGTTCATCGCGTATTCGGACGGTACGATTTTTTGATTAGCGTCCAGAGTCAGCATTTTCCAAAGCGCTGGCGCTAGAATGCGAACTCCTTGCTGGGCGAGACCTTTCATATAGGCCACAGATATGTTCTGCGGATCTTGTTCATCCTCATCCAGGAATACAGCTTGGCTGCCAAATTCAGGCATCTGCTTCACCCAGAAAATGACGTCATCCAGCAGAAACGACTGCGGCCATACATCCTCGGGGTTTATTCCAGCTTCAATGTAGTCATTGATCATCTGACGGGCATAATTCTCTTGCGTGTAGTCGCCCTCAAAAGGCATGTCGACCACAGGTGTTTTCAGTTCGGGGGTGAACTTGGCGCCCAGTTCCTTGATCAGTTCGATGCTTTCACGATGACTTAACAGCGTGCCATCAGTGGCATACAGGTCGGTACGCCACTCGGCAGTGCCACCAAGGTACTCTTCGGGTGTGGTTGCAGCCGGATTAGAGGCATCCATTTTCCCCCTGAGTGACTTAAATTCAGCCAGCGTAATATCACTGGTGCGACACTCAGCTTCGGCTGGAGTGGTAGCAGTGGCGGCCTTAAAGGGTGTTGTGCATTTGGCGTTCAATTGCGGCACGGCCACGATGTTGGTGGTGGTGTGCAGATCGTCTTGAGCGTGACGGCAGACTAACTCCCGGTCCTTAGTAAAGGCGACATCGCATTCGATGATTCCGGCCCCCATTCTGGCAGCCGCCACATAAGATTCGCGGGTATGTTCAGGAAACTGCAACGGTGCGCCGCGGTGGGCAATGGAAAACGTGGTTGAAGTGAGCGGCTTTGACTCACAAGCCTGCAGTGTATTTTTTAGCTCACCGTCATCCATATTGTTGACCAAGAAGTAAGGTCTAGGGCCAAGCTGAACCAGCGCTGGGTTATTTTTGGGGGGCGTCACTTCTGGCGCATCGGCTTGGTTATCGCTGTCATTACAGCCGGATAGCATAGCGAGAGAGCCGATGAGCAGCGGCAATA
Organism: Thiopseudomonas sp.; assembly: GCA_035271365.1. Lineage (GTDB taxonomy): Bacteria > Pseudomonadota > Gammaproteobacteria > Pseudomonadales > Pseudomonadaceae > Denitrificimonas. The sequence goes on along the minus strand of DATERS010000133.1, from coordinate 2,827 downwards.
TAAATGAGAATTTCATAACAGGGACCTTCTGCTAGTTATTTTGGTTTTGTCTCAGTATCACTTGATTCGGCGATAATGGGGTGGTTGATTAATCTCAGACTGTACAGATGCTCATATTGCCTACGCCTGATTAAGATCTTATGACAATACTGTTCTTGGCAGTTACAGGCTGAGTTAAGGAGTTATCAAACTGCTCACTTTCTTTGCGCAGAGGTACTAAAATTCTATTCTTAAATAAGCGTTTGTTTAAGATTGACCGCGTTAGAGTTCTCCGCTCATACTCAGGTTCTAATGTTTTCAAGCCTATCGGATAATAATAAAACCATGCTTTTAGACATTCAAACCTTATTGGTGGCTGTGGCATTGACCACAGCATTTTGCGCGGGTGCCAGACTTTTACTCTGGCGGATGAATCTTGCTATTCCTGGGCTGGGCCGTTGGGCTTTAGCAGGCGGGAGTACTGTTATCAGTTTTCTCTTGATTCTTTCCTATGGAAGGCTTCATTGGCCACCTGCTTTATCATTGGCGCAAATATTTATCATCATGTCCCTCATTGTCAGTTGGGATGGTTTTCGACGTTTCCTTGGTAAGCCTCCCTTAACACCTTTGATTTTGATTGGTATAGCGGCGTTGGGTTTGTTTTGGATCGCGATCGCCCACGCGCAGTATTCCGTCGGGACTAAGGCTGCTGGCAATGCTGTCTTTGTTTCTATCTTGTCAGTATTGATTGCCCGTGATTTATTCAAGTCTTCTAGAAAAAACACACCTGCGGTACGTGTCACAGGTTATGTTTATGCCGCTAATGCGGCTATTTTTTTGATACGCGCCTTTTTTGCTCAGGAATATCCAGATATCGTCGAGCCTGTGAACCCCAACGGCGTGGCTGCGTTCATGCTGCTGTGGTTGTTGTGTTCAATTATTGCCATCACGCTGGGGATGATACTGATGGCAGCCGAACGCCTGCAAATCGATCTTAAGATTCAAGCCAATCATGATCCTTTAACCGGTGCACTCAATCGACGCGCCTGTAGTTTGCTGTGTGAAAAATCCATGGCTCACGCTCGGCGGCACACGCTACCGCTCAGTATTCTAATGATGGATCTGGATGAGTTCAAAAAAGTGAATGACCAGTTAGGCCATGATCTAGGTGATAAAGTGTTATGCAGATTCGTGTCAGTTGCTCATGAAATGCAGAGAGAAGAAGATATATTTTGTCGTTTTGGTGGTGAGGAGTTTTTAGCTTTATTGCCCAACACTTCAGCGCAAGCGGCATTATCCGCAGCCAATCGATTACGTAATGCCTTCGAAATAAATTCAGCCTTAATTGAAACCAAAAAAAGCCATCAGCCTTTTGCGCTGACGGTCAGTATTGGCATTGCAGAACTGCAAGCCGATGAGGATTTTGAAAGCCTTTTACGGCGTGCAGATACGGCTTTATATCTTGCAAAAGATAATGGGCGTAACCGTTGTGAAATTGCCGGGTAAATGGGGTTGTCCTTCTGCTTCTTAGCTGAATAAAAAGCAAACGAGTCGCTTGATAAGCTTGAACATTAAGATAAGTGGTAAGGTCTGACTCGTCAGAGCGGGTCTGAGTAAAGAAAGGGTTTCAAGGTTTATGAGTGATGTGTCTTTATCGAGCAGCCGGCGCTTCTGGCTCGGGGCTTTGCATATTCTTCCATTGTGTTTGGCGGTGTTGCCTTGGGGGGTATTGGCCGGCTCTATGGCGGTCACTCAGGGTTTTACTATGTGGCAAAGTATCGGTTTATCAGTGTTTGTCTTTGCTGGAGCGGCGCAGTTGGTCACCATCAGTATGGTGGCCGCTGGCAGTGGTTTTATCGCGATCTGCTTGACCATTCTAGTGATTACCGCACAGCATTTACTCTATGCACTGATTTTGCGTGAGCATGTCTCTAGCCTGCCGCTAAAAAAGCGTTTACCGGTGGCGTTTTTACTCACCGATGAACTCTTTGCTTTAAGTGTCGGCAAGAAATCTTATGACTTCGCTTATTTAATCGGCGCTGGGTTGTGTTTCTATCTGGCATGGATCGCCTTTACTGTGATCGGCGTGCTGCTCGCCGCTTCAGTGCCCAACTTGGCCGACTACCACTTAGACTTCTCCATCGTCGCGACCTTTATTGCCATTGTCGTACCGATGATTAAACGTCTGAGTACTTTGGTGGGCGTGATGATTTCACTGGTGTTGTCGTTGGTCTTGACCAGTTTGGCGGTCTCAGGTGCGATTGTGATCGCAGGGCTGCTAGGCATGGTCTGCGCGGTGAGTGTCGCCCGTGTGCGGGGTGAAGCGTAATGATTTGGTTACTGATTTTTGCCTTAGCGGGCATCGTATTGTTTAACCGTTATTTATTGCTTGAACCGCGCTTACCGATTCACTTGCCCAACTTTATCCGCCAAGCGTTGCAGTATTCTGCACCGTGTTTATTGACCGCGATTTGTGGGCCAATTTTACTCGGTGATACAGGCTTAAGTGGCTTAGCTAGCAATCCGTATACCTATGCTGCGGTCTTCAGTATTGGCTGTGCGTTGGTGATTAAAAATATGCTGCTGTCGGTATTAGTGAGCTTGGCGGGATTTTATGGCTTATTGTATCTGATGGGCTAAAAGGCAAGTAGGGTTACAGATATCAAACCGTGCGGCGCAATAACTGTAACCCTTAAGACCTGTTGCTAATTGTCTATTGGCAACACTTTTCAGGGTTTCGCCACGCTGACCTTATCCACTAAATACACCAGATGCTGATAACTCAGATCGCTGTAACTACTGAGCCCTATTTCACAGGTGCGACTGGTGGAGAAACCTGTACTGCAGT
>DATERS010000132.1:0-2975 GCA_035271365.1 Thiopseudomonas sp. | reverse complement strand
GATGCTTTTGTACTCAATAGCTTTTCTAAATATTTTGGTATGACCGGCTGGCGCTTAGGTTGGCTGGTTGCGCCAGAAGCCGCTGTGCCTGAGTTGGAAAAGCTGGCGCAGAATATTTATATCAGTGCCCCAACTTTATCGCAGCATGCAGCCTTGGCTTGTTTTCAGCCTGATACTCTGGCGATTCTAGAAGAGCGCCGTGCTGAGTTTGCGACACGTCGTGATTATCTATTACCGGCGTTACGTGAGCTGGGTTTTAAGATTGAGGTGGAGCCGCAGGGTGCGTTTTACCTGTATGCGGATATTTCTGACTTTGCTGGTGATGCCTTTGATTTTTGCCGTCACTTTTTAGAAACTGAACAGGTTGCTATTACTCCGGGTATCGACTTTGGCAGTTACCGCTCCAATCAGCATGTGCGTTTTGCTTATACGCAAAGTGTGCCGCGCTTGCAGCAGGCAGTCGAGCGCATCGCTCGTGGTTTAGTCACCTGGAAGGCACAGCATGCAATTTGATCCTGAGTTAGAAGAAGGGCGCTTATTAAAACGTTATAAGCGTTTTTTTGCTGATATTGAGTGTGCTGATGGCCGTGTTGTCACTGCGCACTGTGCCAATACCGGCTCGATGTTTAACTGTATGTCTGAAGGTGCACGCGTATGGTTCAGTCGCAATGACGATCCCAAGCGCAAGCTCAAAGCGACCTGGGAACTGGTGGAGACGCCGCACGGACGCGTGGCCTGTATCAATACCGGTCGCGCTAATCGTTTGATTGAAGAAGCGCTGATGGCAGGTGTGATTACCGAGCTGGCAGGCTTTACCAAGCTGCGCCGCGAGGTGAAGTACGGCGAGGAAAATAGCCGTGCGGACTTTTGTTTGCTGTTCGCTAAGCAGCAGGTGTTTGTTGAGGTGAAAAGTGTCACCTTAGGTTTTGCTGATACCGATACAGCTGCGTTTCCAGATGCGGTGACCGCGCGTGGTGCCAAGCATTTACGTGAGTTGACCACTTTGGCTCACAGTGGGCAGCGCGCAGTATTGATGTATTGCGTCAACTTAACCGGAATTACTGCAGTGCGCGCCGCCAAAGAGATTGATCCTGAGTACGCAGCCGCGCTGTTTGAGGCTAAAGCGGCCGGAGTTGAGGTGTTGGCCTACGGTACAGCGATCACGCCAGCAGGGATTGAAGTGACGCATCGCTTGGATATTGAGTCGAGCTGATTTAATGCTTTAAAATATGCGCATGTTGCATGAATTGCTTCCGCCCGCGCCCAGTCATCTATCCGCCTCATTCTAGTGTTGCGCATGCCGTAATTTGGTATCCATCTTCGCCTTTCAAACAATCCTCTTGACTTGATGCGGGCGCTAGGCTATCTATACCGAAATTCTTGACTCCTTTGCAGTACTTAGCAGCGTTCAAATGTGAGCCAGTGATACAAGTCATTGTTTGTTTGCTGCGTTGGGCTGATGATGAATCAGTGAGCTGTTAGATAAACGCTCGGGGTATAAGGTTAACCCTCGCCTAACTTGGGCGGTGGGATAATAATAGAGGGATGAATTATGACGATGCCAAAACACATGCAAGCGATTGTATACGGTGGCCCAGGGATTAAAACGTTCGATACAGTACCGACGCCGAAAATTCTACAACCGACCGATGCCATTGTAAAAATAGTTAAAACTACAATCTGTGGCACAGACCTGCATATTCTCAAAGGCGATGTACCTGCGGTGACTCAAGGACGGATCTTAGGTCACGAAGGTGTTGGGATTGTTGAGGAGGTGGGTAGTGGTGTCACTCGCTTTAAAAAAGGCGATCGCGTACTGATTTCGTGCGTCAGTGCCTGTGGTAAATGTGATTACTGCAAAAAACAACTGTATTCCCATTGTGAGGATGGCGGCTGGATTCTCGGTCACTTGATCGATGGTACCCAAGCTGAGTATGTGCGCACCCCGCATGCCGATAACAGTTTGTACCATGTGCCCGAAGGTGCAGATGAAGAAGCGCTGGTGATGCTCAGTGATATTTTACCGACCGGTTTTGAGATTGGCGTGCTCTACGGTGCCGTACAACCGGGTGATACCGTCGCAATTATTGGTGCTGGCCCGATTGGTATGGCGGCATTACTGACGGCGCAGTTTTTCTCACCCGCACGCTTAATCATGGTGGATATTGATGACTCGCGCTTAGAAATGGCGAAAACTTTTGGTGCCACTGATGTCATCAATAGCGCTACCAGTGATGCTGCAGCCGAGTTGATGGCCATGACCAAAGACGGTATTGATGTAGTCATTGAAGCAGTGGGTATCGCAGCCACCTTCGATATTTGCCAAGCCGTTGTACGACCCGGAGGGCATATTGCCAACGTCGGTGTGCATGGCACCAGTGTGGATTTGCAGTTGCAAGATCTATGGATTAAAAATATCACCTTAACCACAGGCTTGGTCAATACTAATACCACCGCGATGCTGATGAAAAACGTCCAGTCCGGTAAGCTCAAACCTGCCGAGCTGATTACTCACCGCTTCCCCTTTGTTGAGTTTATGCGCGCCTATGAGGTGTTTGCTAATGCTAGCGAAGAGAAAGCGCTGAAGGTGATGATTGATAACAGTTAAGTGTTTTTTTAAGCGCTGAGCGTTGTAAATAGCAAAAGCTTGCTCGTCAAATAGGCGAAAAAGCTTTTATTTTATTGATTTAGCTAATAGTGCTTGCCAAACACATTTAAGCTGGCTATTATACGCACCTCTTCGAGAGACCATGGGTGATTAGCTCAGCTGGGAGAGCATCTGCCTTACAAGCAGAGGGTCGGCGGTTCGATCCCGTCATCACCCACCATAGTCTTTCAAGAAATGCGCAGTGGTAGTTCAGTTGGTTAGAATACCGGCCTGTCACGCCGGGGGTCGCGGGTTCGAGTCCCGTCCACTGCGCCATATTACGAAAACCCGTTAAGCCTTTAAAAGCTTAACGGGTTTTTTCGTTTCT
>DATERS010000131.1:0-4015 GCA_035271365.1 Thiopseudomonas sp. | reverse complement strand
TAGCTCAAGCATTGATCTTTCAGGCGTAGAGGAGTTTTCTGCTATTGATCAGGGGCAAGAGTTTGCTGCATTGTCAGTCAGTCTAGATGATGTTCTTTCAATTGAAGATGGTGACGAGTTTGCTCCCTTACCTGAGCGAGAAGAAGGGCAGGAGTTCACAATAGCATCGACAGAAAATTCTGTTGTTGATATAGCGGGTTACGATGTACAACCTGTTGTTGACCCATTAGATGACTTGTTAGATCAAGATAACTTGTATATCTAGTGTCTTGTTAATTAAATACCGAGTCGTAAGGCTCAGTATTTAACAATGAATGAGTTGAAAATTAGTTGCATATTTTTGCCTTGATATATAAGGGAAAAAATGTTGATGTACTAATTAAAAAGCGCCGTTGCTAGTTACAGCAATGGCGTTTTTTTATGCTCACTTTTATTATCCCCACGCTGCTCCGGAGTTTTAGGCGGCACAAGACTGATCAGTTTAGACTCTTCATTAGGTTTGAATGTGTCCATGGATTTTACTGGGGTAATGTGACCTTTACTGTCAATAAAGAACAATACCAACGCTTGATTATGATGCTGCTCGAGAAAGTCTTGGTAGCTAAACTCATCACTCAACTGGGTGGTTTTGATCGTGTAGCCCTGACTGGCTAAGCTGGCGAGTTTGGCGTAACTGACACCATCAAACAGGCCACGAGTGCTCTGTATTTTCTCAGCCGTCTGATGACGTGCTTTCTGATCTTGTTCACCCTCAGCAAGACTGAACACGCTGTCGTCGTCCCCAAACCAGTCAAGAAAGTGATAGGTGGCCAGTGAGTTCATATGCTTATACGGTGAGATCACTAGCAGGTTGCCGATGCCGCTCATATTCAGTTGATTGGATGCATGTTCTGAGACAGGATTACCAAAGTACACCTGTAAGTTATCCATACGTGCTTGGCGTACGTTATCCCAGTTTGTATCTGTCAGCAGTATTGGTACTTCATGCTTTTTCAGCTCCTTAGCAATCATGCGAGCGACTGGGTTGGCCCCTAGAATCAGAAATCCGAACTCTGCAGGTTCTGCCACACCCAGCAATTTTGCCAGTGGACGGGCGGTTAAGCTTTGCACCGTCACAGTGGCAATAATAAGCATAAATACTAAGGGCACCAGCGTCTCAGCGCCTGCGTAACCGTTACTTTCTAGCTGGTATGCAAACAATGCGGATACTGCCGCGGCAACAATGCCGCGCGGCGCAATCCAACTTAAAAATAATTTTTCTCGTATGTTCAAATCGGTGCCAATAGCCGATATAAATATACTCAGGGGCCGCGCTACCAGCATCAGAATGGCCAAGACTAGAGCGAGTCCCCAGCCGAGTTCAGCAATGGCTGAGAACTCAATACGTGCCGCCAGAATAATAAACAATGCTGAAATAAGTAGTACGCTTAAGGATTCTTTAAATTCTAGAATACTGTCGACCTGAACGTGTTTCATATTGGCCATCCAGATGCCCATGATGGTCACTGTCAACAGACCAGATTCGTGGGCGATTTCGTTGGATAGGGCGTACACGCCGAGCATAAATGTCAACGTACCGGCATTGTGCAGGTAGTGTGGTATCCAGTGCTTGCGCAGCACCTGACCGTTTAGATAACCTGCCGCGGCACCAAGTACGCTGCCCACAAGAATAGTTGTGCCAAAAATATACAGGGAATGGCCAAAAACGTTACCTTGCCCCCAAGACACGATGCCCTCATACACCAGCACTGCCAGCAAAGCACCAACAGGGTCAATAATGATGCCTTCCCATTGCAGTATATTGGCCAGTTTAGAGGAGGGTCGTACAGAGCGTAGTAAGGGCGCGATCACGGTGGGGCCGGTGACGACAGAGATGGCGCCAAATAGCAGAGCAAGCTCCCAGCGAATATCTAAAATCCAGTGTGCAGATAGGGTGCCGATAATACCGGTCACAACCGCGCCGACCATGATCAGGTTGCGCACCATTTTGCTGTGGCCACGAATCTCTGAAAAGCGCAGTGTTAGGCTGCCTTCAAACAGAATAATGGCCACTGCCAAGGAGACCATGGGGAACAGCAAGTCAGCAAATACATCTTCCGGATTGAGATAGTGTAAAACCGGACCGCAGGCGATGCCGGCCGCTAACAAAAATAAAATAGCGGGCACACGAATGCGCCACGCCAGCCACTGACAAAACAGCGACAGCACACCAATAGATGCGAGCAGAAAAGCAGTGCTAACCGGCATAAAGGATAGGTTCCATAAATGATTGTTGTATAGGCAGGCCATTTTACTGAGGCCCTATCAAACGGCAAGTCAGTCTTAGATATTAAGGTATTTAAGGGCTTTGTTTCGTGTTGTTTTGGTTGTTGATGTGTAGATCTTGTCGCGACGCTCTATTGCATCTGTCATTTTGAGGGTTACGTCTTTTTGAAAAACGCTAAGGCGCTATTTTAACGCAGTATGTTTTCAAGCACGTCAATAATGATATTGGTGATGTTATCGACCATTAAAACATCATCATTCACTCTGACGTAGCGGTGGTTGGGCTGCTGATATATTTGCGAATTCAGGCCTCTAGGTAAATCATAGTAACGGGTGTTTTTGGCCAGCTTCTGACCTTTTTTCCAGTGTTTAGCCTTGCCATAAGGCTGGCAACGATTGTTCTTTTTGGTTAATCCGGGTGGGCAGTTATTACGGTATTTTTTATGACTGTAATACTCGTTAATCACGCGACGATCTTCATGACGAAAGCCATAGCGATCATTATAGTTGCGACGGTTTTGGTTCTGGTAGTGCTGGTTACGATACTGATTGCGGTATTTTTGCTCGTGTTTACGATCGTAACGGTACTCTTTATCCCCACGATAATGGTCACGATCGCCGGAGTAGTATCTATCAGCAAAGGCGCTGCCGGTTGCGAGTAATAAAGCGATACCTATCGTCGCTAAGTACAGCGCTGACTTTCTAATACTATTGAGCATAACTTATCCTATCTAAAGTACTGTTCAAGCGTAAATATAGAAACGTTAATACATTGTGATTAGTACGCAGACGCTTGTTTTAGTTCCTAAATCGCTGATTTTGAGCATAAAAAAACCTCAAGGCGCTATCAGCACACTTGAGGTTTTGCTCGGCAGTAACGTTACATCACACCGTCTAACGCTTAGTAACGAGCGTCTTTTGGTTTTTTGCCTGTCGGCCAGTCATTCACTTTACCAGGGAAGTCTGGGCGTGGTTGGTGAGTAAAGAACTCAGATACGTCAATAGCATCTTGATCGCTGAGAACGTTCCCATGACCCCACAAACCTTTGGTTTGGATGCCCATAGGCATATTGTATTTCACAAAAGCGGCAGCTTTGTAAGTGCGCGCCATACCGGCACCAATATTAAAGGACTCATCACCCCATAATGGTGGGAAGACGATATCGCCACGGCTGTCTTTAATGCCTTCACCATTGTCACCATGACAGGTTGCGCACTGGACTTTGTAGATAACTTCACCGCGTGCCGGGTCGCCAACCAGTGACTCATCAACTTTACCGGCATTGCTGATATCGACTTTTTGGTTTTTAGGAATGTTTTGTGACAGCCATTTCATATAGGCAACCATCGCCTTCATTTCAGCTGACTCACGATCAATCGCTTTACCGTTCATCGAACGTTGGAAGCAGCCGTTAATACGCATCTCTAAATCAACCATTTTCTCTGCACGTGGCATCACGCGCGGATAGAAGTTGTAGCTGTTGATGTAGGGGTCGCCTAGAGGAATTTTACCCTGCGAAATATGGCAACTATTACAGTTCATCTGTGCGCCGACATGCTCAGGCATCAGGCGCTTTGTTTCGTTGAGCAGGCGTTTGCCGTAGAAGATTTGGTCAGCATTGGGCTCCAACAAAATTGATGTATCTTGCGGAAGAATATAAGTGCCGATATCTACGTTGGCATCGTCAGTGGTGACGAGGTCAAACTCAGAGGCATTACGCTCAATCGGCTTAGGTGAATCACAGCCGCT
>DATERS010000130.1:0-3909 GCA_035271365.1 Thiopseudomonas sp. | reverse complement strand
GTCGTGGTGTGGCACTTAATCGCCGCCAACGCGCAGATATTTGGCCCGTATTTGAAGAAATGCGTGAGCAATTGGCTCGTGGTGGTTTTGTTACAGCGGAAGACGCAGTGCATTATGCGCTGGAGCTACTCAGCCAAGGTGATGATAAGCGCAGCTACCATGCAGTCGTAGTGGATGAGGGCCAAGACTTTGCTGCAGAGGCCTTAAGCTTATTGCGCGCGCTGGTACCCGAGCAGCTCAATGATATGTTTATTGTTGGCGATGCGCACCAGCGGATTTATCAGCGCAAAACCAGCCTTAGCCAATGCGGCGTCAATATCATGGGGCGTGGCCGTAAGCTGAAAATTAATTACCGCACCACCGAACTGATTCGTCGCTACGCCACAGCCTTGCTGGAGGGTGTCGAAGTGGATGACCTTGATGGCGGATTAGATGGTACGCAAGATTATCGCTCGCTTGTTTTAGGTCAGGCACCTATTGTTCAGAACTGTACGGATATGGCCAGTGAAGGTCAGTGGATTGTGGCGCAGGTTCAGCAGTTGCAAGGCGAGGGCGTGCCTTTATCAGAAATCTGCATCGTTGCACGTACTAATCGACTCTGCAGTGAATATGAGACTGTACTGCAAAATCATGGCTTGCCTACTCATACGCTATCAAGACAAAAGGTGGATGACCGATCACAAGATGGCGTGCGCTTTGCCACTATGCACCGTATTAAAGGCTTGGAGTTTCGCTGCGTGATGATGGCGGGAATCAATGCGGGTGTCGTGCCGTTGCGCGTTGCCATGAATGCTTCACAAGATGTGGTTGAGCAGAGATTAACAGACCTCAATGAACGCGCTTTATTCCATGTGGCAGCAACGCGTGCGGTGCGCTATTTGTATATTTCTAGTCATGGTACGCCAAGCGAATATTTGCAGGTTTAACTGTGGTCTTATAACGCAGTCCATTAGTTTTTATTATTGATCTATATGCATGAGCACAAACACCGATGACACCTGAATTGGATTTTAAAAGCAAAAAGCATAACTATGCTGCGACACACGTTAAGGTGTTTGTGCACGGTTACTTGTCAGCCACTGATATTTACAACAAAGCCAAGTTGATCAAATATATTCCCGATACCAATGATTCAGAAGATGCGGTATTTACTTTTTGGGACTCAGGGTCGATGCCAGATATGTTGCAGAGTTCTGTTAAGGCTGCAGTTGATAATTTTAGCATCAGTAAACTTGGTTTAGCTAAGAGCTTATTTAAAACTGCAACAGCCAGTCTCGACCATTTTAATGAGAAAAAAGATAATACGATCAAGCTGGGTCAAGTTTTTTTTCAAGAGCTGAATAAGTTTTTGAGCCAATATAAAGCATTAAAAACAGTCACTTTATACGGTCACTCACTAGGAGCACGCTTGCTGATTGAAGCACTGTTGAACTATAAAACAGAGTGCAGTGTACGTATTGAAAACCTAGTGTTACTGGGTGGTGCGCGGGACTTAAGCGATGATGAACTGGATATAGTTATACAACCTATTCATGGGCGAGTTTATAATTTCCACTCAAGCTCTGATCGGGTCTTAAAATTTAAACCCAGTCTTGAAAAATGCATAGGTCGTCATGCAATAGATACGCAAAAATATCCAGAAAAAGTCTATAACGCACATATTGATATTGGTCATACCGATTATTGGGATAATTTACGTACTGTCTTTAACTATGTGAAGAATGAGGGCGAACGCTACATTACCCCAGCTGATATGCAGCATAAACATCTGTTAGCAGACTTATTGCTTTATCAAGTAGTAGTGTTTTCTGAGTCGGATGATTTGTTGATTTTATCCAGAATTCTTTCGACCAAGAAAAGCAGTAACATCCAAAAAGGGTGTTTTGATGCATCCGCTATTGCCCATGAAATTCAATTGATGGGTGGCCATAGTATTGCTAATCGAACTCGTGGTGGTAAGGGTGTCAGCTATGCTGAAATTGTTGAGGATGTAGCCAATAAGCTAAATCTAACCAAAGGCCTTGGCCAGCAAACGACCCTGGAAAAAGAACAGGCAGTCTACCAAGAAGTCTTAAAGGCTCTTAAAAGCTATGGTGCTGTATCAGATGCCAACCTTGCGAACGATGAGTTTTTTGTACAGTGTTTTACTGATGATAACTACGTTAATAGCATTGAAACGCTGCATAAGATTTTGAACGATATGCCTATTGATCCTGCGGGTCCTGCATACAGTGTAACTATCCCAATTGTTGCGGTGATATGTTTTTTACGTAGCAAGCTTGAATGGGTTATTGATGCTTAACCTCAGGTAAGCGTATTTCAATAACAAAAAGAGACGGCTGCTTCATGGGCGCTTGTCACCTTGGCAGCCGTTTAAAACTCGTTACAGCTTCTTCTATATTCTACTGATTACAGGATTTCTGCTAACCCCTCATACGCCTGCAAATCCTCAACACTATCCACCTCCAGCCAGCCACGGTTAATCAGGGCGGCTTGTACTTGCCAGTCGTTATCAATCAAGTTTTGTATCAGACTGGTCATATACATATTGTTAAAATCCTTGCCATCGTACTGCGCAGTTTTATCCAGCCCGTGGTAATGCGCGATAAAGTCAGCCACTTTATGGCCAGCGATTTTAATTAAACCAATATATTGCGCTTGTGCGTCGGCGCGGCTATTGGGCTTTTTACCCAGTTCGCTGACTTTGCCGTTGGCATCCATTTTAAAGGTTTCCGCATCATCGAGCGGGTTGTCCATGCGCATTTTCCACAGGTCGTACCAATCCAAATCAGCAGCGACCACTACATCACCCTCTGTGGCTAACAGTTTTTCAAACACTTCGGGGCGATAGACGATATCGCCATAGCTGATAATCAGGTCTTCACCGGCTTGCATAAAATCTTGCGCAGCAAATAAGGTGCCGACCATATTCGTACTGGCGTAGTGCTCGTTGCGGTACTGCGCAATGCCGGGTGCGATGAGGGCGGCTTGTAGATAACCAGCGGCGAGGGCGATATCGTCTTGTTTAACGCCACAGTGGGCAAGAGCTTCGAGCTGATGATGCAGCAAGGGTTTGCCTTTCAGGGCGACCATGCATTTAGGCTTGTCGTCGGTATAGGGGCGTAAACGTGTGCCTTGTCCGGCGGCTAAAATAATAACTTTCATAACAATCCTTATCCGTGTCAGCGGTTTAAATGTTGACTGAGCAGTTGCTGGTCGGCGAGTTGAAACTCAGTTTCACGCTCGGGGTGCCACATGATGCCGAGCCAAGGTAAGTGCGAACACGCTACAGCTTCAATGACACCGTCGTTGCTGGTGGCGAGTACGTTTAGGTCTGCAGCTAATGTCGCTTGAGTGATAGCCTGATTGTGAAAGCTGTTGACCTGCTGATAGCCGTGCTGCTGCGCCCAATCACCTTCAAGTGCGTGCCGAGTCGCAACATGTCCGCTGACGGTTACGAGGCTGCCACCTAAGTAATGATTGAGCATTTGCATGCCACGACACACGCCAAGCACAGGCAGCTGCTGAGCTTTGGCGTAATCCAATAGCTGGGTTTCTAGCCTATCGCGTGCAGGCGCTTGGCCAATATCATTACCACCGCTGAGGACAATGGCGTCCGGCTGTAACTGGGCTAAATAGTCAGGCTGACCGGCTAAAGCGCTACAGACAGGAATAGGTAAAAAGCCTAAAGAAAATAACAGCTCTGCCCAGCGCACATCCAAAGCATCGCGCTCTTCATCACGACCGGGTACGGCATCAAGGCGTTGACTGATTAGAATACGCTTCATCAATTTTTCGCGAGAAACCCCCGTACTTTAGTGCCGGGAGGGATAGCGTGGCCTGCCTTAGCTGGCCCCTGTTCTCGCTTCCTCTCTTTGTTGTGCTATCAATGAGTAACCGTAGCCATCG
>DATERS010000129.1:0-12479 GCA_035271365.1 Thiopseudomonas sp. | reverse complement strand
CCCCGCCAATATCAATCACACCGAACTTGAACCGATGATTTTAGGCCGTAATTTTTTGGTGAAGATCAACGGCAATATCGGTAACAGTGCGCTTGGCTCATCGATTGAAGAAGAAGTGGCTAAGCTGACGTGGGGTATTCGTTGGGGGTCAGACACCATTATGGATCTGTCTACAGGTAAAAATATCCATGAAACCCGCGAGTGGATTATCCGTAACTCGCCGGTACCGGTTGGCACCGTGCCGATTTACCAAGCATTGGAAAAAGTGAATGGTGTTGCCGAGGATCTAACCTGGGAGCTGTTTCGCGATACTCTAATTGAGCAAGCCGAGCAGGGCGTTGACTATTTTACGATTCATGCCGGCGTCTTGCTGCGTTATGTACCACTGACGGCTAAGCGTGTGACCGGTATTGTCTCGCGCGGCGGCTCGATTATGGCCAAGTGGTGTTTAGCCCATCACCAAGAAAACTTTCTCTATACGCATTTTGAAGACATCTGCGAAATCATGAAGGCTTACGACGTAAGTTTTTCCTTGGGCGATGGCTTGCGTCCCGGTTCGATTGCCGATGCTAACGATGCAGCACAGTTTGCAGAGTTAGAAACTCTAGGGGAGCTGACTAAGATTGCTTGGAAGCATGACGTGCAGTGCTTTATCGAAGGCCCAGGTCATGTGCCGATGCATATGATTAAAGAAAATATGGACAAGCAGCTGGAGTGCTGTGATGAGGCACCATTTTACACGCTGGGCCCATTAACCACAGATATTGCTCCAGGTTACGATCACATTACCTCCGGCATTGGTGCGGCGATGATTGCTTGGTACGGCTGCGCGATGCTGTGTTATGTGACGCCAAAAGAGCACTTAGGTCTGCCGAATAAGGATGATGTGAAAACGGGCATTATTACTTACAAAATCGCCGCGCATGCTGCAGATTTGGCCAAAGGTCACCCAGGTGCACAGTTGCGTGATGATGCATTGAGTAAAGCGCGTTTTGAATTCCGTTGGGAAGATCAGTTTAACTTAGGCCTTGATCCAGACACCGCACGTGCGTTTCATGATGAAACCTTGCCGAAAGAGTCCGCTAAAGTGGCGCACTTTTGTTCAATGTGTGGGCCGAAATTCTGCTCCATGAAAATCAGTCAAGAAGTGCGTCAGTACGCCAAAGATAACGATTTAACCGATGAGCAGCGCGCCATTGAAGCGGGTTTTAAAGAGCAATCTGAGCGTTTCCGTGAAGAAGGCTCGATTATCTATAAGCAGGTTTAAACCCACAGTGGTATAAAAGGCGGCCTTAAAGGGCTGCTTTTTTATGGGAGATCGATATGGCTGAGCGTGCAATGAATCGCGAGGATGATGTAGTAATTGAACAGCGTGAGCACTGTTTCCAAGGATTTTACCGCTTAGATCGAGTGCATCTTAAACATCGCTTATTTGCTGGAATGATGGGGCCAACGATTCGTCGTGAGTTGTTTGTGCGTCCCGATGCGGTGTGTGTGCTGCCCTATGATCCACACACTGATTCCGTGGTGTTGGTTGAGCAGTTTCGTGTGGGTGCTTTGGATAAAAGCCCTGAGCCATGGTTATTGGAAATTGTTGCCGGTTTAATTGATAGCGATGAGCAGCCAGAAGAAGTTGCACGCCGCGAAGCGCGTGAAGAGGCTGATTTAGAATTGCATGAGTTAGTCCCCGTTATGACCTATTACCCGTCACCCGGTGGTTCAGATGAGCGTGTCTATCTCTATGTGGGGCGCTGTTCGACTGAGGGTGTTGGTGGTGTGTTTGGCGTAGAAGAAGAGGGTGAAGATATTCGCGTGCATGTATGGCCGTTCGATGCAGCGTTAAAAGGGCTACAAAATGGGCGTATTGATAACGCCGCAAGCATTATTGCCCTGCAGTGGTTGGCATTAAATAAAGAGCAGGTGCGAGCTGATTGGCTTGAGCTTTAATCGTAAGCTTGGCTGCGGCATATAGCGCGCAGCCAAGCAACGTGTGCTTATAAGCCAGGTAAGCGTTTGCGAATCTGCTCAATCAAATTGTCTAAAGTCGCCGCGTCGTGGGTATCCACACGGTAGCTTTGTGCTTCTTCAATTGCGC
The DNA here is from genome assembly GCA_035271365.1 of Thiopseudomonas sp. GTDB lineage: Bacteria > Pseudomonadota > Gammaproteobacteria > Pseudomonadales > Pseudomonadaceae > Denitrificimonas. The sequence continues at coordinate 10,384 of DATERS010000129.1, read as the reverse complement.
TAAGTGGCTCTAGAATTTGACGTTGCGCTAAGATGACATCCTCGGTGGCGTCAGACGGATCTAAGCCCTCTGATTGACGTTGTTTCAACCAAGTCGCAACCACTTCATCGGGCGCTTGGCAATCGAGAATTAAGAAGGGGGTGCCGGTGCTTTCTGCGATTTTCCAAGCATCGTGTCGCTGCTCAGTTTTTAAGTAAGTTGCGTCAATCACCACAGGGAAACCCGCTTGCAAGGCATCTGCTGCTAACGCATGCAGGCGCTGGTAGGTTGCTGCGCTGGCGTTAGGGTTATAAATACCACCGCCCAAGGTGTTTTGCTGCTCGCCATCTTGCTCGCCAAATAAGCGCTTACGCTCAAAGTCAGAACGGAAACGTAATGCGCCCAACGCTTCAACTAAACGCATAGCGACGGAGCTTTTACCCACCGCTGAAATGCCATGGGTAATGGCCAGTAAGCGTGATGGAATGGCGCTATAGCTTTCTGCTAAGTTCGCATAGCTGCGGTATTGGCGAACAATCACTGCACGCTGCACTGGATCAGTTTCTTGACCCAGACGGAATAAGTTCACTTTGCCACGCACCATGGCGCGGTAGGCTTTGTAAAAATTAATCAGCGGCATGGCTTGGTAATCGCCGCTGAGCTCTAACCAGGCATTAATAAAGCGGCGTGATAAAGGCTTAAGGCCTCGGTCTTCAAGGTCCATCGCTAAAAAAGCAGCATCAGATGCCACATCAATTAAGCGGAATGGCTCGTTAAATTCAATGCAGTCAAACAGGACAACTTCACCATCGAGCAAAGTGGCGTTGCCCAGGTGAATATCACCATGACATTCACGAATTGAACCATTGTGACGACGTTGCTCTAATAGAGGGAGTAAACGGGTAAAACCGTCTTCGGCCCATGCTTCAAGTGCATCAAGCTGGTGTAAATCAGCTGGTTCAGTAAGTAAGGGGCGGATTTGCTCAAAGTTTTGGCGAATCGGTGCCATAATTGCATATGGATCCCCCAGTGCGTGTTCAGCTGGGACGCGTGGCGCTTCATGGTGGAAGCGGGCAATTTGTTTTGCCAGTGCGTCAATGTGGGTTTCACAGAGTTCGCCGCGTTTTTGCATATCACCCAATAATTGAGTTTGCGGAAATTGACGCATTTTAACTGCGTATTCAATCGCATCACCTGTACCGTTGAGTTCAGGCGCATCGATTGAACCCGTAATGGCAACAACTTCCAAATAAAGACCTTCGGTTAAACGTTGGTTCAGGCGCACTTCTTCATGGCAAAAGTGTTTGCGCGCATCAATATCAGTAAAGTCTAAAAAGCCAAAATTTACAGCTTTTTTGATTTTATAAGCATAGGGGCCGGTTAAAATAACCCACGAAATATGCGTTTCAATGACCTGGAAGTCTTCAACTGGATGCGGGAAGATCGCAGGATTTTGTAGGGCGGCAATCAGGGCTTGAGTCACAGGTGATCCTTGAAAGTAATAAAGTAATATCTGCATTATGGCAACTGTGTGCAGCAGTGCAAACTATAACAACATGCATATTGATCTGAAACAAACTGGGTATAATCAACAGTATGACTCAAAAACGAAAATCACAACCGACTAAAAAGCCGACAACGCGGGGTAAAGCTAAAGCTTCTCGTAACTGGCTTAGCTTATTTATCAAGCTTTCTATCGTCGCCGCTGTGCTGCTGGCAGGCGTACTTATTTATTTAGATGCCATTGTGCAAGAGAAGTTCTCGGGTAAACGTTGGACTGTTCCCGCTAAAGTCTATGCGCGGCCTTTAGAATTATTTGCTGGGCAAAAACTGAATAAAAATGATTTTATAACTGAATTAAATGCACTGGGTTACCGTAATGAGCCTTCAGCCAGTAGTGCTGGAGCGGTCTCTGTTAACGGCAATACCGTCGATTTGCATACGCGAGGCTTTCAGTTCTATGAAGGTGCAGAGCCTGCGCAAGCATTACGTATTCGTTTTTCTGGTAATAGTGTCGCCAGTCTTGCTCAGCCCAATGGTAGCTCCCTTGCAGTGGCACGACTTGAACCTTTACTGATTGGTGGTTTATATCCAGCGCATCAAGAAGATCGGATTTTAATTCGTTTGGATCAAGTGCCGGACTTATTACCCCAAGCCCTGATTGCGGTTGAGGATCGAGACTTTTATAAACACCATGGCGTATCACCCAAATCCATTGCGCGAGCCATGTGGGTCAACACCTCTTCAGGTTCGCTGCGTCAGGGTGGTAGTACCTTGACTCAGCAGTTGGTCAAAAATTTCTTTCTGACTAATGAGCGTACGCTGATTCGAAAAGCCACTGAAGCTTTGATGTCGTTGCTGATTGAGTTGCATTACAGCAAAGAAGATATTTTAGAGGCTTATCTTAACGAGGTCTTTTTAGGTCAAGATGGTCAGCGCGCTGTGCATGGTTTTGGCTTGGCCAGTCAGTATTTCTTCAGTCAACCGTTGGCTGAGCTGAAACTACACCAAGTGGCTTTATTAGTTGGAATGGTCAAGGGACCGTCTTATTACAATCCGCGACGCAGCCCTGAGCGTGCTCTTGAGCGCCGTAACTTAGTGATTGATGTATTGGTCGAGCAGGGTGTGGTGGATATTGAACAAGCCGATCATGCTAAAAAGCGTCCATTGGGCATCACTAAGCAGGGCAGTTTGGCCAATACCACCTACCCAGGCTTTGTTGATCTGGTGAAACGTCAACTTCGTGAAGACTACCGTGATCAAGACTTAACCGAAGAAGGACTGCGTATTTTTACCAGTTTTGATCCCATTGTGCAGCGTAAGGCTGAAGATGCATTGGCGCAAACCTATAAGCAGTTGGCGGGTCGTCGAGAGATTGATCAAGTTGAAACAGCAATGCTGGTTAGTAATCCTGAGTCAGGTGAAGTGTTAGCTTTGCTGGGCAGTCGCCAGCCACGCTATGCAGGCTTTAACCGAGCTTTAGATGCAGTGCGTCCAATTGGTTCATTGGTGAAGCCTGCGGTGTACTTAACTGCGCTAGAGCAGCCTAATCAATACACTTTGACCAGCTATATTGAAGATGCAACGTTTTCTGTAAAGAGCCGCAGCGGTAAAGCCTGGACGCCACAAAACTACGATCGTAAAGAGCATGGCACAGTGTTTTTATATCAAGGTCTGGCGCAGTCGTATAATCTATCCACTGCTAAATTAGGCTTGGAAATGGGCGTGCCACGGGTTTTACAAACAGTGCGTAAGCTGGGTGTTGAGCGTGAATGGCCGGCTTATCCATCGATGTTGTTGGGTGCGGGTAGCTTAACTCCGATTGAAGTGGCAGGGATGTATCAAACCATTGCTAATGGTGGTTTTAATACGCCATTGCGCGCTATTCGTAGTGTTTTAACCTCGGATGGTGAGCCACTTGGGCGTTATCCGTATACGATTGAGCAGCGTTTTGATGCAGGGGCAATTTACTTAACCCAAGAAGCGATGCGCCGTGTTATGACTGAAGGCACTGGGCGGTCGGTGTATAACCGAGTTCCGTCTTCTGTAGCGTTGGCGGGTAAAACAGGAACCAGTAATGATTTACGCGACAGTTGGTTTGCAGGCTTTGGCCAAGACTTATTGGCTGTTGTTTGGATGGGTCGCGATGATAATGGTAAAACGCCATTGACTGGAGCAAGCGGTGCTTTACAAGTCTGGGCGAATTTTATGGAGAAAGCGCAGCCATCTTCGCTGAATATGTCGCTGCCTGAAAATGTGGTAATGGCTTGGGTGGATGCCTATTCTGGTCTTGGCAGTGCTAAAGGCTGTCCGGGAGCGGTACAAATGCCGTATATTCGCGGTAGTGAACCTATCGCGGGTGAATCCTGTGATAAGCCCGATCCGATAACAGAGCCTGTTGAGTCCGTTAAAAGCTGGATTCGTAACTGGTTAAATTAATATGTATGGGGAATTGATGTGAGTAAGCATGCAGTCATCTTAATTGCACTGGCAACGCTATTGGCCGGTTGTGCTGGCTCGCAGCACAGAGCTATACCTGTTGTCGAAAGTGGTGGGCCGTTAACACCTGGCGCTATGCGTGATAGTCGAGCGCGGCAAGCAGTAGGATCGACAATGCCTGCGCAACAGAACACTGTCACCGTTGTACCGCAAGGTGCGAGTGAAGCCGTGCAAACCTACGCAATACCGAGCGCTCCGATTGGCGGTATACAGGTGTATCATGCCGATTCACCATCAGGCACGCCGAGTACAGGTGCCACAACGTCATCGATGCCCATTGGCGACCAAGCGCGTCTTGCTGCTGATGAGCAGCTTGCAGGTCCTGTGTTGGCGCTGCTGACGACTGCAAAAGCGCAGCAGGGCAGTGGTGATTATAATGGTGCCGCATCAAGTCTTGAGCGCGCTCAGCGTATCGCTCCACGTGAGCCGCAAGTACTGTATCGTTTGGCAGAAGTGCGCCTGGCGCAGGGCGATGCAGGCCAAGCCGAGCAATTAGCTCAGCGTGGTTTAAGCTATAGCAATGGCCTACCAGCATTGCAGGCGGGCTTGTGGGATTTGATCGCTCGGGCACGCACTCAGCAAGGTAATACAGCTGGCGCACAAGAAGCGCAGCGCCGTGCAAGGGTGAATTTGTAATGACTGCAGACACTCAATTGCATTTAATCGCATTGTTATCTGAATTAGAAGATGAGTTGCGAGAGCTGGGTTGGTGGGAGCAACAGGCTCCGAGTGTGCAAGCTCTACAAAGTCAGCAGCCATTCTGTGTCGACACCTTAAAGTTTCCACAGTGGCTACAATGGGTTTTTATACCGCGCATACACAGTATTGTTCAAGCTGGACAGGCGCTACCCAGCCAATGTGCAATTTATGAAATGGCTGAGGTGGTGTATCGCGAGCAGTTGTCTTCAGTGTCGTGCTTGTTGAACTGTTTAAAGCGTATTGATACTGCCATTGTATCGCCACATAGGCTGCACTAACGCATAGGCGCTGATGGGCTGTGCTACTTTAGGTCGGCACAGTGCTTGTTCAGCGCCTGCTTTACTTCAGTAATGCGAGCTTGGCGCTCTTCTTCACTCAGGCGAGTGGGCTGACCGTCCACATTTGCCAGTATTCTAGGATTGTTTTCCAGTTGCGCGAGGTTGTAACGCATCTCAGTGCAGTATTTTTTGAGTTCAGCTGTTTCTGTAGCGACTTGCTTGCGCACTTCACTGTTTATTTCAGCTTGTGATTTTGTGTCAGATTGAGAACCCTCAGTCACTGCTTGCTCAAGTGTCTGGGGCTGAAAGACATTCGTGTTGATTTTTTTAGCTGTTTCTTGCCTGGGTGGTTCAGAGGAAAAATGGGTTACGTTCTCAGCGTCGACCCATGTATACACGGGTGCCGCTAGTAGCGGTGAGCTGAACAGTAGCAAAAAACTGGCAATGTGTAGGAAACCACGCATGCAATATCCTTTACTGGTGTGAATAAGGTTGATGATAAAAGCAATTTATATTTTTGCTAAATATACCTTAAAAGTTGATATAGCAACCTTATGGTTGCACTCAAGCCCTATAAATACCTATCATATACATGAAATAGCCCATGATTCGAGAGAAATGACTCGTAGAGCTTGACTTGCGGCTGCTGAATACGAACAATTCATAGATGGCTGTAATGTTTGCCTCAAAAAGGCACTTACAGCATGAGTTGATGAGGTGCGTACCCGTGCCGCCCGTTATACCCGTATCGCGTTACCTCGCGCTGGGGGAGAAATCTTTAGACATTCGGGTTTCTCTATGCTGCTTATTTTCGGCGGCAGGGTAGTCGGCAATCACCGTCACCCATGCTACAAATAACAGCAACCTACAATCAGATTGCCCTTGATGAAGGGCGCTATTCTGGCGTTTTAGAGGTGTTACTGTGGAACTTTTATCCGGCGCAGAAATGCTCGTACGCTCACTGCGTGACGAGGGCGTTAAATATATTTATGGCTACCCAGGCGGGGCCGTATTGCATATCTATGATGCATTATTCAAAGAGCCTGCTTTGACGCATATTTTAGTGCGTCATGAGCAAGCTGCAACGCATATGGCTGATGGCTATGCGCGAGCAACTGGTAAAGCAGGTGTTGTTCTAGTGACTTCAGGTCCGGGTGCAACTAATGCTATAACTGGTATTGCAACGGCGTTTATGGATTCCATTCCGATGGTTGTGATCTCTGGGCAAGTACCCAGTGATATGGTCGGTACGGATGCCTTCCAAGAAACCGATATGATCGGTATCTCACGCCCGATTGTTAAGCATAGCTTTATTATTAAGCACCCTTCGGAAATTCCTGAAGTGGTTAAAAAGGCTTTCTATTTGGCGGAATCAGGTCGTCCTGGTCCTGTGGTTATTGATGTCCCTAAGGATATGACTAACCCGATTGATAAGTTTGAATACAGTTATCCTAAAAAAGCTAAGTTGCGTTCTTATGCGCCGGCGACACGTGGGCATTCTGGGCAGATTCGTAAAGCGGCTGAAATGTTGTTGGCTGCTAAGCGTCCTGTTGTTTATGCTGGCGGTGGTGTGATTTTAGGTGGTGCATCTGCACAGCTCACTGAAATGGCTAAATTACTGAATGTTCCCGTGACCAATACCTTAATGGGTTTAGGTTGCTACCCAGGTGATGACCGTCAGTTTGTGGGCATGCTGGGTATGCACGGTAGCTACACAGCTAATTTAACGATGCATCACTGTGACGTATTGATTGCGATCGGTGCGCGTTTTGATGATCGCGTGATTAATGGCGCGGCTAAATTCTGCCCTAACGCAAAAATCATTCATATTGATATTGATCCAGCGTCTATCTCTAAAACGATTAAAGCTGATATCCCTATTGTTGGTCCAGTGGATAGCGTTTTAAACGATATGTTGGCTGCATTAAAGGATATTGGCACTAAGCCAAATCCTGATGTTGTTGCGAGCTGGTGGAAGCAGATTGATGAGTGGCGTGGTAACGGTAAAATGTACCCGTACGATAGTGGTGACGGCAGCATTATCAAGCCACAAACCGTTATTGAAACACTATGTGAAGTGACTAAAGGTGATGCCTTTGTTACCTCAGACGTAGGTCAGCACCAGATGTTTGCTGCCCAGTACTATCGCTTTAATAAGCCGAATCGCTGGATTAACTCCGGTGGTTTAGGAACGATGGGCTTTGGTTTTCCTGCAGCAATGGGCGTTAAGCTGAACTTCCCTGATGATGACGTTGCATGCGTGACCGGTGAAGGCAGTATTCAGATGAATATCCAAGAGCTTTCTACCTGTCTGCAGTATGACTTGCCAGTGAAGATCATTAACCTGAACAACGGCGCGTTAGGCATGGTTCGTCAGTGGCAGGATATGGTCTACAACAGTCGTTACTCGCATTCTTATATGGAGTCGCTGCCTGACTTTGTTAAGTTGGTTGAAGCTTACGGGCATGTGGGTATGAAAATAACTGACCTGAAAGATCTCAAGCCAAAAATGGAAGAAGCCTTTGCGATGAAGAATCGTTTGGTTTTCCTGGACATCCAAGTTGATACGAGTGAGCACGTGTATCCAATGCAAATACGTGATGGCGCAATGCGTGATATGTGGCTCAGCAAAACGGAGCGGACATAATCATGAGACATATCATTTCTTTGCTTTTAGAAAATGAACCCGGTGCTTTATCTCGTGTGATTGGCCTGTTTTCTCAGCGCAACTACAATATCGAAAGCCTGACTGTTGCTGCGACCGAAGACCCAACGCTGTCGCGCCTCACTTTGACCACAGTGGGTAAAGAGGAAGTGATTGAACAAATCACGAAAAACCTCAATAAACTGATTGAAGTGGTTAAGTTGGTTGATTTGTCTGAAAGCGCACATATTGAGCGTGAGTTGATGCTGGTTAAAGTTAAAGCTAGCGGCGCTCAGCGTGCAGAGATTAAAAGGACTGCTGATATTTTCAGGGGTCAAATTGTTGATGTTTCGCCAAGTCTATATACCGTACAGTTAGCAGGCACAACCGATAAATTGGATAGCTTTATCCAAGCGATTGGACCTGCTTCTATTTTAGAAGTGGTGCGCAGCGGTGTAACCGGTATTGCGCGTGGCGATAAAATTTTAAGCCTTTGAATTAACCATGAAGAGTAAAGACTCTTCAATATTAGGAGCGAATTATGAAAGTTTACTACGATAAAGATTGTGATCTGTCCATTATCAAAGGCAAGAAAGTAGCCATTATTGGTTATGGCTCGCAAGGTCATGCGCATGCATGCAACCTTAAAGATTCAGGTGTTGATGTCACCGTTGGTTTACGTGCTGGCTCTTCTTCAATTGCTAAAGCTGAAGCGCACGGTTTAAAAGTATCTGATGTTGCTTCTGCTGTTAAAGCCGCTGACATCGTTATGGTTTTGACTCCTGATGAATTCCAGGGTCAGCTGTACAAAGAAGAATTAGAGCCAAACCTGAAAAAAGGCGCAACCTTAGCTTTTGCTCACGGTTTTTCAATACATTACAACCAAGTAACGCCGCGTGCTGACCTTGACGTTATTATGATCGCGCCAAAAGCGCCAGGTCACACTGTACGTTCAGAGTTTGTTAAAGGTGGTGGCATTCCAGACCTTATCGCTATTTACCAAGATGCTTCAGGTAATGCGAAAAACGTTGCTCTGTCTTACGCGAGCGGTGTTGGCGGTGGTCGTACTGGTATTATCGAAACCACCTTTAAAGACGAAACAGAAACTGACTTGTTCGGTGAGCAAGCTGTTCTGTGTGGCGGTACTGTTGAGCTGGTTAAAGCGGGCTTTGAAGTACTGGTTGAAGCGGGCTACGCTCCAGAAATGGCGTACTTTGAGTGCTTGCACGAATTGAAATTGATTGTAGACCTGATGTTCGAAGGCGGTATCGCGAACATGAACTACTCAATCTCTAATAACGCAGAGTACGGCGAGTATGTGACTGGCCCAGAAATCATTAATGATGAGTCACGTGCTGCGATGCGTAATGCTCTGAAACGCATTCAGAATGGCGAATATGCGAAAATGTTTATCACTGAAGGAGCAACAAACTATCCTTCAATGACTGCATACCGTCGTAACAATGCTGCGCACGGCATTGAAGTGGTTGGCGAGAAACTGCGCTCTATGATGCCTTGGATCTCTGCTAATAAAATTGTTGATCAATCAAAGAACTGATTTTTCTGACAATTGAAAAACGCGGCTTAGGCCGCGTTTTTCGTTTCTAGTACTTATTTAGTATAAAATATGATCCTTGTCATATAGATTGGCCATTACTTAGAAAAGCTTAAGGAAGACTATGAATCAGCGTCCTGAAGAACATGATGATGCATCATCGATTGAGAGTTTATTGCCTATAGATGAGCACATCGAAGAAGGTCATGATAACGAAGGTCGAAAAGTGCGGCATAGAGGTATCTACTTGCTGCCTAACTTATTCACCACTGCTAACCTGTTTGCAGGGTTTTATTCAATTATGTGCGCCATTAATGGCAATTTTACTGTCGCGGCTGCAACTGTCTTTGTTGCTATGGTGCTTGATGGCCTAGATGGGCGTGTTGCTCGAATGACAAATACGCAAAGTGCTTTTGGTGCTGAGTATGATTCGTTATCCGATATGGTTGCATTTGGTTTAGCACCCGCAATTATTGCTTATCAGTGGGCGCTATCAGAGTTAGGTAAGGTGGGTCTTACGATTGCCTTTATCTATGTGGCGTGTGCTGCCTTGCGTTTGGCGCGATTTAATACGCAAATTGGTGTGGTTGATAAGCGCTGGTTTATTGGGTTAGCCAGTCCTGCAGCTGCAGGCGTTGTTGCGGGTGTTGTCTGGGCGTTAAGTGACAATGGTGTAGGTGCTGTTGATCTATCGGTTGCAGTGATCATTCTATTTGCAGTACTTGTGGCATTTGCTGGCATGTTGATGGTGAGTAATATTAAGTACTACAGCTTTAAAGACTTAGATCTTAAAGGTCGCGTGCCTTTTGTTGCGATCCTGGTTGTGGTCTTAGCCTTTGCTGTGATCTTTAGTGATCCGCCAAGAATCTTGCTACTATTGTTCCTTGTGTACGCTTTATCTGGTCCAGTGCAGTATGTATTGCGTATACGTAAGCAGAAAAGCCGCCAGTAAAGCAGTTATTGAAAGTATTTCAGCTTTATTTTATAAATACTATTGACAGGGTGCGTCTCTGCTGTAGAATGCGCACCTCGTTAGGCAAACAAGCTTACACCGGCCTAGCGTAAGAGTTTGATTCTTAAGGAAATAACTTAAAAATCAGCTTGACAGGGTCGCGGAACGCTGTAAGATACGCACCCTAGCAACGAGCAACGTAAGAAGCTCAGCGCTAACAAGGAATTATCAAGAAGCTTTAAAACTTCTAGAAAATAAACCTTGACAGATACTTAAGG
>DATERS010000128.1:0-8671 GCA_035271365.1 Thiopseudomonas sp. | reverse complement strand
TTGCAGCAGTGGTTAGCGCCTTTTGCTAATGCTGATATTGATAATGCGACTGAACAAAACAGCTTGGTCAGTGCTGTGTCTGTGATGCCGGACAGTACAGAAGAAACTGTCAAAAACAGTAACGGTGAATTTGAGCCAACTTGGCGGATTGCCCAGCGGCGTACGCGCGAACACTGGTGGATTGCCTCTTACAGTGCGCTGCGTTTTATGGCTCAGCCGCCCAGCGTTGATCTACAGTCCACTGAGCGCGTGGAAGACTTAGCGCCGCAATCAGCCTTAGCGCAAAACATGAGCGATGATGAACACTACGACCCAAGTCTGGATGATGCTGTAGCCTTTAATCAGAGTGCGGTACAAGGACCAGGCGGGATTCATAGTTTTCCACGTGGCGCCAAGCCCGGTACATTTTTGCATGGCTTACTCGAGTGGGCGGCAGAGCAAGGCTTTGCGGCTGTGCTAGATGATCCAGAGCAAGCGCAGCAGTTTATCCAAACACGCTGTGAAGCCTATGGTTTTGAGCAGCAGGTTGAACTGCTATGGCCGTGGCTCAGTGACTATATACAGCAGTCGTTCTTGGTCGCTGAGCAGCCGATGGCTTTAGCGGAGCTCAATCACTATCAAGCGGAAATGGAGTTTTGGTTTGCCACTCATCAGGCCAATACCTTACAGATTGATCAGTTAACTCGTGAATTTATCTTGCCCGGTGCTGAGCGGCCGTATCTGCAGCCAGAACGCCTCAATGGCATGTTTAAAGGCTTTATTGACTTAGTGTTGGAGCATCAAGGCCGCTATTACGTGGTGGATTACAAATCCAACTGGCTGGGTGATAGCGCTGCTGCTTACAGTACTGCGGCCATGGATGAGTGCGTCTTAACCTACCGTTATGATCTGCAATACACCTTGTATATTTTAGCGCTGCATCGCCTGCTGAAATTACGTATCCGCGACTATGACTACGACACTCATATGGGCGGTGCGGTGTATATGTTTTTACGTGGTGCCCACAGTGACAGCCAAGGCTTACACCATGCGCGGCCGGCACGTGAATTAATTGAGCGCTTGGATGCGCTGTTTAAATCCAACGCCCAGGAGGCACAGTAATGATGCAGCAAGGACAACTCTTTGGCGAAGAAAGCGAGCCGTTAGCGACACCTGTGATTCCAGCGGTGGAACCCTCGTTCAATATTGAAAATTATTTAGCTGATCGTGACGGCGTCTTGATGCTGCTCAATCGTTGGTTGGACGCCGGTTGGGTACGCGCTCTGGATGTCGCTTTGGTTAAGCTGCTGGCCAAACTCGACCCTGATGCTGAACCGCTGGTATTACTGGCAACTGCCCTCGTCAGCCACCAGTTAGGGCACGGCCATATCTGTCTTGATTTGCAGAGCGTCTTACGTGATCCTGATTTAGCGCTGTTACTGCCACCCGAGGGGCGAGTGACCGATGAACAGCCCGTCTTGCCATCACAGCTATTAGCTGGGGTCAGTCTTGCGCGTTGGTTGGAGGCATTGCAACGCAGTGCTTTGCTCTATCAGCACACTGACGCCAGCGCTAAGCCTTTGGTATTGCTGGATGGTCGTTTGTATTTATACCGTTACTGGCAATATGAAAGCAGTGTTGCTCAACGTTTAGTGCAGCGTATCGATACTCAAATGCCTCTGGCAGCTGACTTCTCAGAGCGCTTAACAGGCTTGTTTAGTAAGCCGTTAGTGGTTGATGGCCAGCGCCAAACCGATTGGCAAAAAGTTGCTTGTGCGATGGCCGCGCAAGGTCAATTAACCTTAATTACGGGCGGCCCTGGTACAGGAAAAACCACCACAGTTGTGCGCTTACTGGCGTTATTGCAGCAAAGCGCGCTTGAGTCGGGGCGGGCATTGCGCATTCAGCTGGCTGCGCCGACGGGTAAAGCAGCCGCTCGTTTAACAGAATCCATTGGCCAACAGGTTGCTGATTTACCTGTAACTGATGTTGTTAAAAATCATATACCAACCGAAGTCACCACCTTGCACCGCTTGCTAGGTAGCTTACCTAATACCCGTCATTTTCGTTATAACAGCACCAACCCTTTAGTGGTGGATGTGTTGGTGATTGACGAAGCTTCAATGATTGACCTAGAAATGATGCATGACGTGCTGCAAGCCTTACCTCAGCACGCACGCTTGATTTTACTCGGTGATAAAGATCAACTTGCTTCAGTGGAAGCTGGCTCGGTACTGGGTGACTTATGTGCTGATGCTGATTTAGCCTATTACACACCAGAAACCCAGCAGCGCCTTGAGCAGCTATGCAATGAAACCCTATATACCGAGCCTTGGTGTGTGGGGGATGCCAAACAACATCGTTTAGCACAACGCACAGTGATGCTGCGCCACTCACGCCGTTTTGGCAGTAAATCGGGTATCGGTCAGCTGGCTCGTGCAGTCAATGAAGGTCAAACGCAACAGGCGTGGCAGTTGCTGCACAGTGAATCTGCCGATATCGATTATCTGCTGGTCAATCAAAGCAATGCGGCTGAGTTGGATCGAGTGCTGCTCAACCCTACTGCGCAAGCGGATGACAGCTTAAATAACGCAGGCTATGCTTATTATTTGCAAGTGTTACAACAACAACGCCCAGCACTTGATCTGTCGTTTAATGATCCGCTATGGGGTGAGTGGGCCAGCACTGTTTTAAAGGCGTTTGATCAATTTCGTCTTTTGTGTGCTTTGCGTAAAGGCACATTTGGCGTCACCGGTTTGAATGAACGTATTGCCAATGCTTTGCGCGATAGAGGTTTAATCAGCAGTGCCGAAGGTTGGTATGAAGGCCGTCCTGTGCTGGTTACAAAAAATGATTACAGCTTGGGCTTAATGAATGGTGATATCGGCATTGCTTTATTGCTACCCAATGATGATGCCACTGAGGATAACGATAAGCCCAAACAGGTGCTGCGCGTGGTTTTTGCGCGTAATGACGGGCAGGGTGGTGTGCGTTATATATTACCGAGTCGACTGACTGCAGTTGAGACTGTGTTTGCCATGACAGTGCATAAATCACAAGGTTCAGAGTTTGTGCATACGGCCTTAATTCTGCCGGATCGTCTTAATCCTGTTTTAACCAAAGAATTACTCTATACCGGTATTACACGTGCAAGAAATAAATTCACTTTGATTGAAGGGCACTCGGGGATTTTTGCTGCAGCGGCACAGCGTAAAGTTGAGCGCATTAGTGGGCTCAATCAGGCGATTCAGGCCGTAGGCGGCTAAAGTATATGCCTATATAGTGCTTAAACCGCCTTTAAAGAGTTGATACCCTTACAATAAATAATGCCATCGTATATATTTGTCACCAATCAACAACTATTTGTTGAACTTATAATTAAAGCCTGATTAGTAAAGAGGTGAGAATGAAAATAATTCATCGTATGACTCTTGCTGCCGCGTCGTTATGCCTTGCAATAACATCGGCTTATGCGTTAGAGGGCGATGCCAAAGCGGGTGAACAAGCTGCTGTCGTGTGTGCTGCTTGTCACCAACCCACTGGTATCGGCATGAATATTCAAGGTGGTGAGTCTTGGCCAAAACTGGCCGCTCTCGACGCTGAATACCTGCATAAACAACTTAATGATATTAAAGCTGGTACACGTCAAAGCCCAACAATGATGCCTTTTGTTAGCATGCTTAATGAACAACAGCTCAAAGATGTATCTGTCTTCTATAGTCAGTTACCTGTTGTGCAAGGCCAATTTGATGAGGCTGCGACTGAAGAAGAACTTGCTTATGGCGAGAAGCTTGCAATGGAAGGTGATTGGGACCGTTATATCGTTCCATGCGTGAAGTGCCATGGTCCTGATAATCTGGGTGTTGGTGCGACGTTTCCAAAACTTGCAGGTCAGCATGCCGGCTATATCGCTGATCAGTTACATGCATGGCAAACAGGTAAGCGTGATAACGACCCACAGCATTTGATGGTAGCCATCGCTGAGCGCATGAATGATAAAGATATTCGTGCTGTATCTCAGTGGTTATCACGTCAACCAGCACAGAGATAAGGGAGAACACTATGAAAAATACTAAACAGTTACTCCTGCGCGCTTTAGCCGTTGCTGTTGCAGCGAGCGTTTTTAGCTTTAGCGTACAAGCTGAGCAACGCTTTCCTGTGAATAATCCAGAGTTGAAAGAAGGCGAGTATGTTCATGTACCGCCAACGATGGAAGACCTAGAAAAAAGTGATTTTCACCCCGAGCTTAAACGTGTTATTCGCCGTGGTCACGACTTGTTTGTGAACACCCAGCAATTGCGCGACAAGAACGTCTTTAATAATATGAACTGCAGTAGCTGTCATATGGGTGAAGGCCGTCTGCCATTTGCGGGTCCAGTCTGGCCTGCTGCAGTAACATTGGCGGATTACCGTGGTAAAAACGACCACGTGAACAACCTTGAAGAGCGCATTGTCGGCTGCTTTACTTATTCTATGAATGGTAAGCCACCGGCATACGGCAGTGATGATATGGTCGCTTTAACGGCCTATCACCAGTGGCTTGCTAAAGGCGTCCCCATGTATCAAGACGGCAACAGTATGCATGGCCGTGGCTATCCAAAACTTGCCGAACCAGAGCAAAAAGCTGATTACGAGCGCGGCGCTAAAGTTTTTACAGAGAACTGCAGTTTGTGTCACGGTGATGATGGTGCCGGTGTAGTACAAAACGACAAAGTGGTTTTTCCGCCAGTTTGGGGTGATGACTCGTACAACTGGGGTGCTGGTATTATCCGCCACTTCACATTGTCTTCGTTTATTAAGCATAATATGCCATTGGGCCGCCCAAACAGCTTAACTGATCAAGAAGCATGGGATGTTGCATACTACATCAACACTCAAGACCGTCCGCAAGAGCCACGTTTCACCGGTGATGTTAAAGAAACACGTGAGAAGTACTTAGATTCCTTTCACAAACACACCAGTTATGGCTTAGAGGTTAACGGAAAATTACTAGGCGAAGGCGCTAGCATGGGTCGTAAAGACTTCTTACTACCTGATATTGTTCAGCCGCGTACATTTACAGCTGACTAATATTCAGCGTGTTTGCTAACATACAACCTGGGGCTTCAGCTGATTGAAGCCCCTTTTTATATTGTACTCATAGGAATCCTTAATGATTTTTTCACCTCTAGCTCGTGCTATTACTTTAGCTACTGCTGGCAGCATTTTAATGGCTGCTCCTTCATTGGCTACCGCTGATTTTATTGATGACAGTAAAGCGAGTATTGGTTTTCGCAACCTGTATATGAATCAAGATACGCGCAACGCAGCTAACACAGTGGGCAATAAAACTAAGGAAGAATGGTCACAAGCCTTTATCCTGAATTATGAGTCTGGCTTTACCGAAGGCACTGTAGGCTTTGGTGTTGATGTGTATGCAGCCACAGGTATCAAGCTGGATTCAGGTCCAAATCGTAGCCCAGATTCATTCCCGCAGCGTAGTAATGGCAAGTCTGTCGATAATTTCGGTAAACTTGGTGGCACAGCAAAAGCAAAACTGTCTAATACAGTATTGCAGGTCGGTACCTTGATGCCGCGTCTGCCAATGATTCAAGCGAACTTAGAAGGCCGCTTGTTACCGCAGATGTTCACCGGTGGCTTGTTAACCTCAAATGAAGTTGAAGGCTTAACTGCAGTTGTAGGTCACATTGATCGTGTGAACTACCGTAACTCAACTGACAGTGAGCGCATGCGCATGAACACTGTTGGTAAAAGATTAGTTAAAAAAACCGGTGCAGATAATACAAGTAATTCTTTTGACTTGGCTAACCTGAACTACAAGTGGAATGACTCTCTGACTACAGGCTACAGCTTTGGTCGTCTAGAAAACTTGTACAAACAGCATATCGTTAATGCAGTGCATGTATTGCCATTAGGTGATCAGCGCTCACTAAAAACTGATCTACGTGTTTCTCGCTCGACCGATGATGGCAACTATAACGTCGACAACAAAGCCTTCTCAGGCATGGTCACCTACAACTTTGGCTTTAACAAGCTCGGTTTGGGCTACCAGAAAATGACCGGCGATACCGGTTATTCCTACATCCAAGGTACAGACCCATTCTTGGTTAACTTTGTGGCAAACCGTGAGTTTGGCGCTAAAGATGAGAAGTCTTGGCAAGTACGTCACGACTACAACTTTGCTGGCGTAGGCGTTCCAGGTTTAACCATGTTTAACCGTTACGTTAAAGGTACGGGTGCTGATTTAGGTGCTGGAAAATCAGAAGGTCGTGAGTGGGAGCGTGACTTCGATATTTCTTACGCGTTCCAAGAAGGCGCATTGAAAAATTTCAACGTGCGTTGGAGAAACTCAACTGTGCGTTCAAACGTCACCAAAGACTTGGATGATAACCGTTTGATTTTAGCGTACACCTTGCCTTTACTATAAGCAGGGTTAGACTTATTCAGCGCATTCTAGCGCTAGGGTAAGTTTTGAATATTTGCATGCAGCTTGATTGCTGCATGCAATGTTACACTTTCAGCACTTGAAAACTAACATCCTTCATGCTACTTGCTTTTTATAAGCGAGTACTGTATATTAGTACTCCTATCCCGACTCAAACGATAATTTGAGTGGCGTGGTACAGAGAAAGACATAATTGATACGCCTCAGAGCTATATAGCTCGCGCATAATCTAGAATGCTACACCTCAGTTTTCGCAAAGAAAACTCGGTTCACTACTGAATATATATATTTTCAGTACTGCTTTATTTCTGAACACCACCTACTTTTTGATAAGCACTATTGCTATGTCTCGTCCATCGGGAGATTTTACAGCGACTGCTGTGCATATAATATAAAAAAGGGGTAAGTTATGGATAACCTAAAAGTATTCAAAACAATGGGTCGCTACGTTACAGCGCAATTTAATGCAATTAATCAAACTATGTTAGCCGCGCAGCCAAGCAACGCTACTATGGGTTTAGAGAATCAACTGCTTGTTGATGCTTGGAACACCCTAGCTGATCGTGACTGTGCAAATACAGTCCGTGCCTGTTAAATAAATATTTGCGCCTACCTGTCTGAGGGTAGGCGCAAGTCTTAAGTCAAAACTCTTTATCTCCATTCCCCGCAACAGTACGCTCTTCTAGAATCCAATCTTTGTTTTTTATAAAACGCTACACGTTACCCTGCTATAGTCCAAAGTCACCTATCGTATAAAACGAGTAGGGCGCTTAAGTATTGCTCATCTAGAGTCTTGCGCAGTAGGTGCCTACAGATCTGAAATTTTTATTGATTCGTTAAATTATATTCTATAGGTATGTCATGGCTTTTGATTTGAGTCGCCGTTTAGTGATTGGCTTAGCGTCCAGCGCATTGTTTGATTTATCAGAATCTGACTTTGTGTTTAAAACCCAGGGTGAAAAAGCTTATCGCGAATATCAGCATGATCATCAAGATAGACCACTAGAACGTGGCGTTGCCTTTCCGTTTATTCGCCGTGTTTTATCCTTGAATCAACTTAATCCAGATGACCCGCCTGTTGAAGTCATTTTGCTGTCACGTAATGATCCTGATACCGGCTTGCGCGTTATGAATTCTATTCAGCACTATGGCCTACCCATTACTCGAGCTGTATTTATGCAGGGCTTATCGCCGCATCCTTATATTCCTGCGTTTGATATCGAACTGTTTTTATCTGCGAATGCTGAAGATGTAAGAAGTGCCGTTGAGGCAGGCTATCCTGCAGGGCAGATTTTAAAAGGCGAAATTGCCGATGATAGCGACGATATGCAGTTGCGTATTGCTTTCGACTTTGATGGCGTTCTAGCTGATGATGAGGCAGAAACAGTCTATAAAGAACAGAGCTTAGGTCAGTTTCATCAGCATGAGACTTTACGTCAAGATATTCCGCATACCCCAGGTCCATTAAAACCATTTCTAAAGCGTATTGCGGGAATCCAGCAACTTGAGCTGGATAAACAGCAACACGACCCGACATATCAGCCTATTTTACGCGTCTCTATTGTCACGGCCCGCAATGCACCTGCTCATAAGCGAGTGATTAATACCATGCGTCATTGGGGTATTATCGCAAATGAAGCGTTTTTTATGGGTGGTGTCGAGAAGTCTAAAGTGCTGGATATTATGCAGCCGCACATCTTCTTTGATGATCAAAAATCACATCTGCAACCGTCTTCAGCGCGATTGCCTTCTGTGCATATTCCTTTTGGTATTGCCAATATTAAGCCCGTAGTGTCCGCGGATTCAGATTGCTGAAGCAATCGATTAGTACTTGATACGCTATGCTATACAGCTCAATACAATACTTTATCAATGTCTTAAGTGTATGATGTGCATACAAATAGCAGAGTAGTTGAGACTTGGTATGTGGGCTGATCGTTTTATTGATGCGTTACGTTCATTAAGAACATTGTTTTTTATCTTGGGTTTGGGTGTGGGTTGGTTGTTGTTTGCTGACCATCAGGACAACGATATCCTCTTTGTCACCGTGCATAATACCGATACGGTGATGCTTGAGTCAGTGCGTTTTGAGTTTGGCTTTGGGCTGACACAATCCAATATATTGATCTTACAGGTCAAACCAGGTGAGCAGCGTTTAGTAGCTCTCAATCATCCTTTGCACAAAGGTTACAATGTTGAGGCGCGTTTTGCTGGTGGTGAAGTGCGCGAGTTTTGTGCCAATCGTAC
>DATERS010000127.1:0-15431 GCA_035271365.1 Thiopseudomonas sp. | reverse complement strand
CAGGAATACCATTTTCGGCTTGCTTTAAGACTGAGAGGATTTGGCTGTCGGTAAATCGTGATTTTTTCATGCAGAATCTCCTTGCATATAGCTTATGGAAAATTCTACTTAAGAGCACTGCTATTTTTCGGGGGGATTACCTTTCTTTAAGGAGCATATCCAAAAGAAACTCATAATCCGCTAAGGACTTATACTTATAAAAAGATACTTTTTCTTTCATGTCATATCACTGATATTTAATATTTATCATAAATCTGTAAAATCAGCCCACAGCCTCTAGCCTAGCAGTCTCAGCGCTATAGGCTACTTCCGCAATCGACCCATCACGTATCCGCTCAACAGCTTCATCAATCACATGCAGCGGCACCAAAAACCATTCCTGCGGTTTTACAGGATTGCCGAAGCGATCTTCTATAGTGAGATCAAGCTGTGCTGCACCAAAAACACGGTGGAAGATGTTTTCTAGCTTGGTGCGGTTGATGTTGTGCAGGGTGTAAGTTGCGACTATCTCTACATCAGCTAATAAGTAGGTTGCGTCTTTTGCAGCATTGGCTATACGGGTTTCGACTTTGCCTCCGGTGACGCCAATTTTGTGAATCAGCTCGCGGTGCTCAGTTACAAAAGGATGAGTGGACTGGCTGCGCAACACGTAGATTGTGCCACTGGCAATGTCATCTTCTTCTGCAGCATCACCAAACAACGGTCCCATATCCGTGCTGGTAATACGGCGACTGGTTTCATCTTTATACAGCGCTCTGACTAACGACAAGCGCAGCATATTGCTTTGTGTTCCATTGGAAAAAATCACACGTAAGCGTGCGTCTTTCTTACCTTGTGGTGAGTCAAAGTCTTTGCCTTCTTCTGCTACATAGGCAGTTTGTCCGGCTAGAACAAACCACTGCCCAGCCTCAATGCTGGTGTTGTTACCAAAAGGGGGAGTCTTACGTGCACCTGATTTTAGTTCACGCTCTACCTGCTCAAACAGTGGCTGGAACTGTTCAAAGTCTTCACATTTCTCTCTGTGAGCAACTTCTTCAGCTGCACGCTTTTCAGCAGATGAGCGTACATGACGTAATACCGTGATATCGCTCGGGTCTGCTTTCAGATCTGCAATGCCAAGCTCGGCTAATAAGGTGTCTTCATCCATAGCGTTTATGTCCGCTGGAATATCATTAGAAGCCGACAACAAACCGTGCTTGTCGATACTAGCAAGCAAGGATTGTGCTTCTGGTAGTTTTCTAATCTGTTCTAAACGCACAGAATAAAGGCGCTCAAAAATATCGAGGTCTGCACCCTTGCGGGGTGCATGTCCGTGCGTCTCGTAAAAGCGTACAACATCTTCAAAGCCAGCAATAATGCGCTCTTCACGTGGTGTGCGCTTCACAACTTTGACCGGCGTAACTTCTACGCCCAGGGCAGCTAATAATTCGTCATCATTCATTGTCGTCATTACAGTTAACCTTCTGCTTGCGCTGCTGTGGCTTGTGCGCGGTAACGTGCAAATGCCGCAACACCTTCAGCCATACGCTGCTCCCATGGGTCAGCAGAGTTCACTATTGGTAATCGCCCACGCTCAGACTTGAATTGTAAAGCTCGCTTCGCTAACTCGCGGGCTTCATCTTCTGGGATACTGATTTTCTTGCCGCCAATAATGGCCTGTATTTCCTGCAATGATTTTGAATCCATAGCCTTACCAAGTATGGCGTAAGCAGCATCGAACGGGTTGATACGATCAATCAGGTCAATATCCAACTCGCGTACATTGATGAACTTACGAACGCCGTCAATCAGTGCAGTGCTACCTAGAGGTGTATCTGCAGAGTTTATGATTGTTTCATCTAATGCGATTTTTGCTTGCTGAGTAATATTCATTACAGCAATGGCATGTTGGCGAATCGCCTCGTGGTCACCTGCGCTCAACTCAGGATAACGATCCCGTATAATTTTTCCCATACGCAGCTGAGTCAGCTCCTCAGGCAGGGTATTCTCTTGGTCGAACAAGCCACGCTCTAATGCTGTTTTGTCTTGTATGAAGCTAGTCACCACCTCATTCAAATCTTCTTTACAAATGCGCGTTGCTTCAGGAGTTTCTGGTTTTTTTAAACCGTTGATTTCAATGTGAAACAGTCCCGTCTCTTCATTGACACCAGCATTAGTGGCACCGGGTTGATAGCCTTCAGGACCGTAATCAAAACCTTCTTGCGGGCCCAGATTCTTCGGTGTGAATTCATAGCGTGGCGATAAGACTTGCTCCATCAGTAAGCTGGCTGAAATAGCTTTGAGCATATCGTTGACTGCTTCTGAAACAGCTGACTGATCTGCAGCTGGCTCAGCAATGAGGTTGGTAAAGCGCGCTCTTTCTTTACCGTCAGCATCACGCGTTGCGCGACCAATAATTTGCACAATTTCCGTCAAACTACTGCGATAACCAACTGTGAGTGCGTGCTCACACCAGATCCAGTCAAACCCTTCCTTAGCCATGCCTAGAGCGATGATGATATCTACATGATCACGGTTTTTATTGGCTGCAGGGTCTTTAAGTGCTGTCAGGACAAAGGAGCGCTTTGCGGCATCGCTGTCATCAACCAAGTCTGCGACTTTGAGAATACGTCCATCTTTAGCTTTGATCAGGTGAAAACCAGTCTGTGTATCAATACCTTGCCACTCACCTAAAGTGCCCATGATTTCGTCGACTTCTCGCTGCTTATCCTTAAGGCTTTCACGCGCGTTTACGTTAGGAATGTGGACAATAGTTTTCAGCGCTGGATCAAGAACTTTGGCAATAGCATCGACATAGCGGCCAGTGTAGAAAAAGTAGCCGATATCCAATGATTTTAGCCAGCGATAGCCATTCAATTGCTCGTAATAGGTGTATGTAACCGTCTCAAACTTACTTTCATCAATGGTTGAGAGCACCGCTTCGCTATCACCACGAAAGTACGAACCAGTCATTGCGACAATGTGCGCGTTATCACGATCTAGAAGCTCACCTAGCTGACTGCCCAGTTTGTTGTCTGGATTAGCAGATACGTGATGGAACTCATCAATAGCAATTAAACGGTTATCAAAAGCACCGACACCAAGCTCCTCAAACGCAAAGCGGAATGTCGCATGAGTACAAATCAATACTTGATCGCTACTGTCTAGAAACTTACGAACTGCTTCAACCTTTGACTTAGCTACACGCGGCTCATCAATACCTGGAGCGTTACACAGGTTCCATTGTGGCTCGACGTGCCAATCCCAATGAAATCCGAAATCAGTTAATGGCTCATTAGCAAAGCTGCCACCAATGGAGCGCTCAGGCACTACAACGATGGCTTGCTTAACGCCTTGGTTATTGAGTTTATCCAGCGCAATAAACATGAGTGCGCGTGACTTACCCGATGCCGGTGGTGATTTGATTAGTAAATATTGCTCGCCACGTTTAGTGAATGCACGCTCTTGCATCGTACGCATGCCCAACGCATTAGACGTGCAGGACGCACCGGTATGCGCAGTGGTAATCGAAACCGCTGGAATGGTGTAGTTGTTGGTTGGATTGGTCATTTGTTCTTCCTTGTAAGGAAATACCTTTAGCGATTAACTGCTTTGTCTGTGAGTTAACATTTTACGTTGCACGGTAGTGTGCAACATCGCTTGTGTTTGCGCATGAAAAGCATGCCAAGCAAGGCTTTATACGTTGCACGGTGTTGCACGATAACGTGCAACACCGTGCAACTACCTTCATGTTTTTACATAATAGCTATTGCTGGTTGCGCCGTGCCTGACGAGCAGTCCGTTCTTAACAAGCTTAGTTAGCAATCTATATGCTTGGCCACGGTCTAAATGACATAACTCCATCACCTCTGCTCGTTGTATACGACCATGCTGGCTAACGTAATTAAGCACCATCTCTGGATGTTGCACAGAACTGAAGCCCACTTGTCGTGTATAGGCTACTTTCTCACCTTTAGCGCGGTATAACTCAGCCGATAATGTATAAGAGCGGTTGCGTGTTTGGCCATGCGCTTCTATCAGCCCAGCTTCAACTAAATGCTCAAGTGTGCGCCTTGCCTGTGATAGATCACGTTGGATATGCAGAGCCAGATCTTCTGCCGACAGGCGTTTTTGCTCCCGCAAAGCTGCTAAGGCTATTAAGCTATCAATGGGAAGCGGCTTACCACCTTGCTGGCCTTCTTGCTCAACCACTAAGCGTAAAAACACTTCGTCTGCTGCTGCTGTCGCCAACTCTAAAATTACGCTGTGAGTATCGGTGCGACTGTAGTCAGGTTCTGGGCGGCCAAAGCGCAACATGCCTCTGTAAATCTTATCCACACCACGGCCAGATCGTTCAACAACACCAATTCGTTTCATGGCATCGGCCAACGTACGGTTGCGTGGGCGCGGCTCGGTGGTCAACAAATTATCTAGGGTAACACCATCCACCAAGCCACCGGGGTTACTGATGGTTAAGCCATAATCGTCCAAACGTACATGTACCGCATTTAAGCGGTGGTAATCTCTGTGCACTAAAGCATTAGCAACTGCTTCGCGAAATGCACCCATATCCACCATAGGAACGGGAACACGAAACAATCCGACTTGTATTTCTTCTTCTGGATTGTAAGGTCGAAAGTTAGTTTCCAACCAATCTAGCGCCTTCAGTAATGGATAGCGTCGGAACTCATTGAAGTTTACCGCGTCACTTGCCAGTACCTGAAAGGCAAACTCGTGGGTGGCAACTTTTTCGCGCAAGGCAGTTTCCTTACCGATTACCAGTAAGCCGGCCAAGGTTGGTACGCGTTGGCCGTTTGTGTCTCGTGTAGTAAAACCTAGCGCACCATCTAACGCCTCATCGTCTAGCTCTAACAGCACTCGATCACCGCCATACTGCTGAACAGTTTGGCGCAAACGTTCGCGCTCTAAAGGATCTAAATCAAAGAGCGTAGCGCCAGCCACTGGCTGAGCTGATGCATCCACCAGTCCGAACTGATTCAAGTGGCTGCTACGCTCATGTGGCAACATAGCCACACACTCTGGCGCGCCATCACTTTTTAAACGACGGTGTAAATAAACACCCGCTGTTGTAGCTATGACCGAACTGGATTTTGGTACTGAGATTTTTGCGACTTCAATTCCTGTGCATACTTGCTTACTAACCGTCACGGATAAACTTGGAGATGTTCGTGCAGCGACAAGCCCAGATAAACCTATTAGGTCTTTATGCTTAGCGTGTAATCCGGTTGGAGTACCATCGTCTTCAACACCCAGCCACAACTCACCACCTTCGGAATTAGCTAAGCAGGCTAAAGCTTCTATTAGGTCACGATCAGATAAGCATTTAAGGTCACTTTTGAACTCAACAGTCATGCTTTCTTTTGTGGGTAATGTGCTTTCGTGATTATCCATGAGCTGCTGGCTTCTCCAATGTGCTGTCTTGCTTGAGTCTAGCTTTGCTAAACCAAGCAGGTGGACTTAAATCTTGATTGTCATGAATGTTATCAGGAACATCATTCCAGAACGCCACGATAGCGTCAGAGAACTCTTGTATATGAGTATCATTTATTTTTAGGTGCATGTAGTTTAACGGGCGGTAAAACGGATCGCTGCTTGTTAGCGCCGTATCTGCAAACTCATCTACAAGGAATTGAGGATATTTAGCCCTAAGAGTTTCAATCGAAGGCCCATCACCATGCTTATAAACATTAACTACTAAACGGCATGCATCAATAACTTGATAGCATGGTTGCTCGTTCCAGTCCCAGCCTACAGATTCCATGAGCTCTGCAAGCTCACCACTATTTGCTTTCCAAATTTCGGTTTTTAATTGCTCGCTGCTACACCAGTGTTTTATTTCATCGACAAGCCACTGACGTAGTTGCTTTTCCCATTCATGGTACATGCCTGCAACGACGCTCAGTCGTGTCTGATTTCCTAGATCAAGCAGCGCATGATAGCGCTCACAAGCCTCGGCATAAAGATCACCTTCATCGTGAAAACCAGGATTAAAACAATACTGATTTTCTTTCATCCAGCTTTTAATAAACTGCTCGGCACTCTCTTTTGTGTTGAGCTCAGAAAACTGTAAAAGCAAGCGGTTTTTAGCTTGCTTAACATAGAATAAATGCTGGTCAATTAACAATTGCCTTACGGGTTCTGTCATTTGAAAAAGCACATATTCCCTCATGCCTTTTTGCCTGACTTAGTTTTCTCTGCGGCAATCATTTTGGTGTAGAGGTCAAAAAGCTTTTCAAGGCGCTCGGTATCGTTTTTAAAGCGACGACCAATAAAAATACGCTCCAGCACTTCGTCATTCTGCTCATGGGCTAAACTTAGATTCTCTGGCATCTTTTCTGGGTCGTATAAATCAGCAATGGTGGCGGGGAAATGCGCTTCGCGAGCGAGCAAGATGTTTTCTGCGCAGGCGGTTAGATCGGCTTTGTTTTGCTCGGTGAGTAAGGGGACTGGGAAGGTGTTCCAGCCCATGGTGTTTGAGTATCGAAAATCAGTTTTCATCTTGCCGCAAACTGTGGCAATCCAAACAAGATGCAAACGTGAAGCAATGAGAGCCATATTCCAAATTGGCGCATCATAAAGGGCAAAAGCAAGGTTTGTGACTGTTGACTGGTCATCAAGTAAGCCGACAGGAAGATAGTTTCTATTCTCAGAGGAAACACAAGGCATGGCTATAGTTTGGCATTTACCGATATTCATCTCGCGCATTTGGTGTGCACGCTCAGCCATTTGATTAGCACCTTTATCTTTACTCCTCAGACGCATCGCACGCACAGCTTCAATTCGCTTATTTATAGCGGGTACAGCTAATGCATCATCCAAGTATTGATCTTCAACCCACAGACAATAACGCTCCTGCCCCCGGATAAACTCTGCAGAGCCATAAATGCGTCTAATAAAGCGTTTATGCTGTTCATCTGAGAGTTTCAACTCATCTAGTTCAGCCCTAGATAGCAATAAATTACCTCCATCATAAGGCATGTTCCCCCTTAGCATTTCGGTGCGTTCATCGAAGGCTTTAGAAGCTCTTTCTACAATCACATTCGGGCTTGATACTAAATAGGCATTGATGTTGGTACTATTTTTCACCTCTAAAGATAAGCCACTGCTGCCTGTCGTCTTTTCAGAAAACAAACGACGAACTGTTCCAGCATTTTTTGTAATGCCCACAATTACAACAGTCACACCTGCATTATGGCTGGCAAGGTTTGCCCACTTAAATGAAGTGTGTGCAAATAATATCTCATGTCCTGTTGCAAAAACTAGCGGCCATAAAATTGGCACTTGCTGGCCTTGGCAAATAGAGTTGGTCGATACAAACGCAGCTGCAGCATTGCTTTTCACGCCGTAATCAGCTGCTTTCATAAACCAGCCAGCCACATAATCTAACGATTTCCAGTTCTTAGTACGCTTATCAAAAATGGCCTTTAGGTCATCTTTTTGTTCAGCTGACTGCCATGTCGAACCTAGATATGGTGGGTTACCACAGATATAGGTTTCACCACCTTCATTGGCAAAGTCGATTTCAGTCTGATCCAGTGGCGTGTTAAACAGATCATCGCCCAACACTTTCACGCCCGTACCCGTCGGTGGGCAGATACTCAGCCAATCCAAACGCAAGGCATTACCACAAACAATCCAGTTTTCTTTAGATAAAGGTAAAAACTCAGCGAGAGCATCCTGCTGCCCACGATACTGCACGTCACATTGGTACTCAGCGATAATCAACGCCAGTCGCGCAATCTCAGCAGGGAAATCATTAATCTCAATGCCACGAAAATTAGTCAGAGGTATAACTGATTTGATTTGCACTTCACCACGCAGACGATTGATCTCGGCTTCTATCGCGCGCATTTGTTTGTAGGCAATCACTAGAAAGTTACCGGAGCCGCAAGCAGGGTCAAAGACACGAATGCAGCTCATACGCTTACGCAGGTTCAGCAGTTTGCGCTGATTGTCACCGGCCTCGGTAAGCTGCTCTCGTAGATCATCTAAGAACAGCGGGTTCAGCACCTTGAGGATATTCGGCACACTGGTGTAGTGCATACCCAATGCACCACGCTCGCTATCATCAGCCACCGCTTGAATCATGCTGCCGAAAATATCAGGGTTGATTTGTTTCCAGTTCAGATTGCCAGCGTGCATTAAGTAGGTGCGCGACATACGTGAGAAACGCGGCACAGCCGTCGAGCCTGAGAACAATCCACCGTTCACATAAGGGAAGCGATCAGCCCAGCTCGGTAAGCGTGGCTCAGCACTGGTGCGGTCTGCCAGCTTGATGTTCATGGCTTTGAAAATTGTTTCAAGCACTGCATCGGTATTCGAGCCGTCACGCTCACTGACCTGTTCCACAGTTTTAGTAAACAGATCATCACCGGCAAAAATATCGGTATCTTCAGCAAAAAAACAAAAAATCAAACGCGCCATAAAGTGATTCATATCACAGCGACGTTCTGCTAAAGCCCACTCAGGGTTATCGTCCAGCAACTCGACATACAGCTTGTTTAGACGCCCCGTCGCTCGCACATCAATAGGGTTGTCTTTGATTTCTTTAAGCGTAGAAATACCGGCCAACGGCAGAAACACACCAAAGTGATCAGCTACATTTGCATAATCACAAGCAAGAGTTTCGCCGCTGTTAAGGTCTTCAGCTTCGAGCGTGACACCATCGGTGGCTAGAATAAACTTAGCTTTGGCTTTACCGGTTGCAGGGCTTTTTGCCAGTGCTGCAAGCGTCTCGCTAACAACGTTTTCTGCACACACCGCAATATGAATATTGTTACGCAGCAACACACCATCAGCGACATCAGAGGTATTGCTATTACCACTACGCAGACGCTTCAGCGTGGTTTCTTTGTGCCCAAACGCAGCTAAAAACTCGTATGCGAACTCATGCGCATCAAATGGCTGCATGGCGAGTTCAGATAAGGCTGCTTCAATTTCTACTGCGTTCATGGTGTACCAATAATAAAAGTGACAGAAGATTTAACTCAGTGACAGCATGCGAGTATAAGTATTCGGCTTAGCAAGTACTAACGGTATGCCTTGGCTGCTGGCCATTAACAGAAGTATACCGAAACGCTAGATTAGTGTGAGGAGCTGACGTAAGGCGCGCCTTGCAACTGCGGTTATAGATTTTTAGCGGTGTGCTGCCAAACCGCTGCACGCCAATCGTGGGTTCGGATCCCGCCTAGTGCGCCATATCTCGTTGTAAATCAATCGCTTAAGTCTTTCTCTCTTAGCCGCTAATTTTGCAGCTGGGCGCTTTCTGCCAAGAAAAATACTCATTTTTGTGTCCGCTTTTGGATAGTGCTCATGAGTATTGTCCGACATCGCAAAAAATCAGTCGAAAAATCTCTGTATCTTATCTGCGCCTTAAGCGCACTACAGTATTTTTTGCTAAATGAGCAGAAGTTGGTTTTGACGGAAGTCTTCGTTTGGATGCACAGCACTTATTGCGCTACTAGGTTGATCAAGATGGCAGCCGGACGGTGCTTTGAGCAACTGAGTCATTGCATAGCAGAGTAGAAGAATTGTTATCTGATGGGTTACTACAACCGACGACAGCCTCACATGTTCAATGTGGGGTGTCGCCAGTTTTAGTTGAGCGCTAAAGCAAGGCCAAGTCGTAGTTGATCGCTTAATTATATCGGCTAGCGGTTCTCAGCTGCTAATGCAGACGCTTCCCTTAGCAGCACATGGCTGAGTGGTAGCACCTTACAGCCTTTAGTGTGGGCAATATCAGCAATACCCATAAGAATCTGTTCTTGGGCTTTAGCGAAGTCAGCATAAGGCACGAAGCCGTTACTGTTATCTGCAGATTTCACCCAAGCATAAATGTTGAGTTTAAGTGCTTTATCACCGAACTCGCTAAACTGAAAAACAAAATACTCAAGGTCGTTACGCGCAGCTAACAAAAGGTTACCTTCTTCTACGACTTCATTGATTTTGTCGTAGTCCGCATAGCTCAACAGGATATCCTGTGAAAGCGTGCGGTGCGTAAGGCGGGAGTGGTTGATCAGATTTTCAGTGTTAAACACTGAGTTGGGCACGTAAACACGCTTACCATCCCAGCCATCAATGGTCGTCGAGCGCCAACCAATATGAGCGACCGTGCCCGACAGGCCAGTGCCTTTGAGAATAATGTCGTCACCGATCTTGAAAATGCGGCTCGCAAAGACCGTCAGGCCACCAAAAAAGTTAGACACTAAATTCTGCGCGGCAAAACCCACCGCAATACCGGCAGTACCACCAAAGGCTAGTAACCCAGCTACAGAAAGACCTAACGCCTGAAACACACCAAGAGCCACTATTAAAAATGCGACAATCGTGGCGAGTTTTTTCACCGCAGTGGCGGCTGTCCGGTCAACATAGTTACCTTGAACGCTGGCACGTTTGAAGTAATTATCTTCAACTCGATTGATCAGGCGAAACAAAAACCAACCTAGTACAAAGATGAATAATACTTCTTGGACGACCGGGCTGATTCTATCAATGGCTGGATGGCCGTTATTGACTGGGAAATAATAGCGCATGGCGATAATAGCGCCAAACAACCAGACTGAAGCTCGCAAAGGCGCGTCAATAGCATGAAATATAGCGCTACGCCATACTTTTACTTCTGGTTTATCTCTTTTCCAGAGAAATGCTAGCGTAAAGCGTACAGCAAGATTGACTACTACTAGGCCCACTACTAAGAACAGTGGAAAAGCCCACCATATATCACTTGCTAAAAATGCTTTAGCTGACTCAAACCACTCCATCAAAACGCTCCTTTCTTAAGGGATAAGTACGGTAGTAAAAATTTATCTTAATGAGCTGCGCAACTTAAGTTGCGAGCTAAGTCATAGATAAATACAGAGGAGTAAAGAGCTCATGCTACCGGGGCGCACAACCTTACATTCATTCCCCGCTATTGTAAAAACTGATTCTGTTCATGTTTTGTATATAACTCATCTTATTAAAGAGAATTGCTAGGCACTTATAAAAACTATTATGCAGATATTTAGATCACTAAAAAAACCACCAGTCATATCGGTGGCAGTGTCCTTTTTTCGCTGAGCAGATGGTTGATTATTTCGAGTTTTTTACGCGATTCTAGGTCATTCAGGCCAGCTCAATACTCAGCGGGGCAGGATGAGTAATATGGCGGGTTTTGCTATTTAACAGATTTCAGCAGAAATCCACAGCCTCTAAAGTGGTAGGTAGTTCATATACTTTTCCGCAGTTGAGCCAACAACGCTTCGTCATCCAACCCAGCACCCCAACCATTACGATGCACCAACTCTTCTAGCGGCAAGCGTGAGCGCCAGCCTTTAGTTTGCAGTTCGGGCTGGTCGAAAAACTCGCTGACATAGCCGATGCATAAGTAGGCCAGTGGATAGACGTTATCCGGCAGATTGAGAATGCCTGACAGCGTGTCTTGATCAAGAATGCTGACCCAACCCACACCAATGCCTTCGGCGCGGGCGGCCAGCCAGAGATTTTGCACGGCCAGGCAGGTGCTGAATAGATCCATCTCGACTATCGAGTTGCGCCCCAAAACATGGGTGCCGCCACGGCTGCGGTCGCAGGTGATGCACAGATTAAGCGGGCTTTCGACAATACCTTGCAGTTTCAGGCTGCGGTAGGTGTCTTGGCGCTCACCGCTGTAGTTGTCTGCGGCTTTGGCGTTTTCTTCATCATAGCTGGCCAGTACCTGCTGACGGACTTCGAGGCTGTCGATCAGAATAAAATCCCAAGGCTGCATAAAACCGACTGAGGGTGCGTGATGTGCTGCTTTTAACAGGCGCGCTAAGACAGGTCTTGGAATCGGATCGGGTAGAAACTGCGAGCGCACATCGCGGCGTTCGTAAATGGCGCGATAGAGACCGGCGCGTTCATCGTCGCTGAAAGGGCGGTTGTGGTCGGTCATGCTGGTGTGCCTGCTTTTGGTTGAGTCGTTGCGTTATCCAGCTTGAGTACACTGCGTAACCAGTCGGTATCTAGGTAGTCTTCGACTTGATCAGCCAAACGATCCAACTGCTCAAGGCGGTGGGCTTGGTAATTAACAGCCGCGCCTAAATCTTGCAGTCCCGCCCAGTGCAATAGCGCATCACAGGCGGCGGGCTGATCGAAGATGCCATGTACCGCAGTGCCGGCAATTTGATTATCCGCGCTGATCACGCCTTCATGTTGGCCATTGATAGAGGTGAGCGGTGGTAATGGCTCGGCACTGTGGATAGCAATACTGTGCATGATATAGCCAGTAAACTTTGTACGTGCAGCGGAGTGCTCTGCAGAGAAATTAAGACTGCCTTGAACTTCGCGTAATTGTTGCTCTGTATGCAGGGTGGTGGTTATGGGTAGAAGTCCCAGCGCAGCACTGCTAGCTGCGTCATCTTCGTTGCTGCTTGGATTATCAATACGTTCGCCGAGCAGTTGTAAGCCGCCGCTGATGCCAAATACTTTACCGCCATAGCGCAGATGTTTTTCGATAGCTTGGGGCCAACCTTGTGTCTGCAGCCAAGCCAGATCAGCACGAATGCTTTGACTGCCGGGCAGAATAATCAGGTCAGCTGGCGGAATGGCTTGATCGGGGCCGATAAATTGCAGATTGACACCGGGATGCAGGCGCAAGGGATCAAAATCATTGTGATTGGTGATGCGCGGTAAGACCGGCACGATCACATTCAGCGCGCCAGCAGTGCTAGAACCACTGAGGCCGATGCTGTCTTCGGAGTCGATAATCAGGCCGTGCAGATAGGGCAACACGCCGATTACTGGTTTGCCAGTGCGCTCAGTGAGCCAATCCAGCCCCGGCTCCAGCAAAGCCATATCACCGCGAAAACGGTTGATAATAAAGCCATGGGTGCGAGCTTGTTCGCTCTCTGAGATCAGCTGCAAAGTGCCTACGAGCTGGGCAAATACACCACCACGCTCGATATCACCCACCAATAACACAGGGCAGTCGGCCGCTTCAGCAAAACCCATATTGGCGATATCGTTGGCGCGCAGATTAATTTCTGCGGGGCTGCCTGCACCTTCAGCAATAATCACATCGTAACGCTGACTCAAATCACGCCACGCCGCCATCACTGACTGCATGGCTTCGGCTTTATAGGCGTGATAATCCAGAGCATCCATAGTGCCGTAGACCTGACCGCGCAAAATCACTTGCGCGCCACAGTCACTTTGCGGTTTGAGTAGCAGCGGATTCATATCGCTGTGGGGTTGAATGCCACAGGCCAGAGCGTGCAGGGCTGTTGAACGCCCAATCTCACCACCATCGACGGTGACTGCGCTATTCAGCGCCATATTCTGCGGTTTGAACGGCGCAACGGACACACCCTGTCGGGCCAGCCAACGACAGAGTGCCGCGACGACGGTCGTTTTACCCGCATCGGATGTGGTGCCCTGAATCATCAGTGTGATCATTTACAGCTCAATACCTTTTTGCGCTTTGATACCCTGATCTTTGAACGCGTGTTTCACCGCGCCCATTTCAGTCACAGTATCAGCGATATCGATCAGTTCCTGCGGCGCGTAGCGACCCGTCACTACGACGTGCTGCATCTCGGGGCGTGCTTGTAAATCGTCCAGCACACGGTCCAGATCTAAGTATTCGTACTTCAGAGCAATATTGAGTTCATCCAGTAAAATCAGATCATAGCTGGGGTCTTTTAACATGGCGACAACGATCTCCCAAGCAGCGTTGGCTGAGGCGATATCTTGCTCACGATCCTGAGTATCCCAGGTGTAGCCTTGGCCCATCACGTGATAGTCGACATTGGGCAGCTTGCTGAAGAAGGCTTGCTCACCGGTACTGAATGCACCCTTAATAAACTGCACTATGCCGACTTTCATGCCGTGACCTAACGAGCGCGCGACCATGCCAAAGCCAGAACTGCTTTTACCTTTGCCGGGGCCGGTTAAGACCAGCAGGATACCTTGTTCTTTGTTGGCATTAGCAATGCGCTCGTGCATGATTTTTTGTTTGGCGGCCATACGCTTAGCGTGGCGGGCAGGGTCTTTTGCGTGTTCACGCATGAGTATTCTCCTAGTGGTTATTCAATATGAGTGGCTGGTCTTGGACAGCATCAGCCAACAGTGTGGGCGCAAGATAGAGTCATAGGTTCGCCATTTTGATCATGATCCACCGGAACACACGGGTACAAACACCGGTGCGCCATCGACTTCTACAGTGATTAATTTTTGGTTATATAACTGCTCAAGTGCGGAGGGTTTTAACATGGAATGGGCAGGTCCCCAGCAGGCATCACCGTTGCTATACAGTAGCAATACATGGCTGCACCAACGTGCCGCTAGATTGAGGTCATGCAGGCACATAAAGACTGTTTTGCTTAGGGCCGCCTGATCTTTCAGCAGACTCATGACTTTGACCTGATGATGTAAGTCCAAGTGGTTGGTCGGTTCATCCAGCAACCATATATCAGGGTTTTGGGTCATGAGTGTGGCAATCGCAACACGCTGGCGCTCGCCGCCGGATAAAGTACTGAGTAGGCGGTCCGAGAGATGATCGACATCCATTGTTGCTAACGCTTGTTGCGCCCGCTGCAGGTCTTCGTTTTTTTCACTTTCCCAAGGCGACAGCCAGGGGTGACGTCCGATCATCGCGGTTTCCAATACCGTGGCTGGGAAACTGTCTTGGCGTTCCTGAAATACCAAGCCTAACTGGCGGGCAATATTGCGGCGTTTTAAGTCTGCTAGCGGTGAGTCGTTCAAGATGACTTGGCCGCTACGCGCTGGCAGCAATCCTGCCAGTGTATGCAATAAGGTGGTTTTACCCGCACCATTGGGGCCGAGTACGCCCCAAACTTGTCCGGATTCAATACTCATATTCAGCGCAAAGCCGTCCGCGCGGTTGGGTACGTTGATGATCAGATCACGGGTGTGCAGTATGCTCATCAACGGCTCCGATGCAGTAAATACAGGAAGGTGGGCACGCCGAGCAATGCGGTAATCACGCCAACCGGTAGCTGCTCCGGCGCAATCACTGTGCGCGCTAACGTATCGGCCAATACCAATAAAGTACCACCGGCCAGCGCACTGGCAGGCAAAATAATGCGCTGATCGTTACCCAGCACCAGTCGCAGCATATGCGGCACAATAAGACCGACAAAGCCGATGCTGCCTGCCGTGGTCACTGCCGTTGCGGTGAGTAGGCTGGCCAGTAGATAAATGGTCCACTCCAGCGGACGCACCGAGACACCCAGTGCAGCGGCCTGCATGGAGCCACGCGCCAATACATTTAAATTACGCGCCAGCGGCATAATCACGACCACTGCTAAAGTTAACACGACTAGCGCTGGCCAAGGTGTACGGGCGTAGGACACATCGCCCATCAACCAATACAACATGCCGGGCAGTTTGTAAGAGGGGGTCAATGCCAGCATCAGCGTAATCACTGCGCCCCAACCAGCGGCAACTACCAC
>DATERS010000126.1:0-13586 GCA_035271365.1 Thiopseudomonas sp. | reverse complement strand
AAACCCAAAGCGGCTCTTGAAGAAACTCTGAAAGGCTTTTTGCAGGTCGAGTTGGACGTTGGCCAGCGCTAAACTATCAACCTCTTTAAGCCATTCAAACTCACCTTTATATTGAGCAGGGGTGTTTTTCAGAGTCGTTTTGGTTTTTTCGTAATGTTCGATTTTATCATTGAGCATCTTATTCCAGATAAACCGCGCACAACCAAACGACTTGGCAAAGAACTCTTGCTGCTCAGGGTTTGGATACAGCCTAAACTTGTAGGCTTTTAGGATGTGCTTGCTCATGCTGTATATAATGACAGTAGTTAGCTTTGATGCAAAGGATTCATAAAGCCAGCAGGCTATCGCCTGCACAGCATTCATCCAGCCACCTAAGAGGTGGGGGATTTCTGCTATAATTTGTTAAAATGACTTATGAAGGATTGAGTATGGCAACTGTATTGCGCACTGTATTAGCACAATTGAATATGCGTGTTGGCGATATTGACGGCAACCTGCAACGCATTCTCGATTCTAGCGTTCACGCGCTGCATCATCAGCAAGCGGATCTAATTGTTTTCCCAGAATTGTCTTTGTGTGGCTATAACGCACAAGATCTACTGCTACGCGACAGCATGCAAGTGCGTATCGAGCGAGCATTAGAGCGCCTAAGCACTGCCCTACCCCACAACCTACACATCTTAGTGGGTTACCCATGGATTGAGCACGACACCCGCTACAACTGCTGTGCGCACTTCTATCAGGGCCAGATTCAAGCCGTTTATAAAAAACAATTTTTACCCAGCGATCCGACTGCCTTTGGTCAACGTTATTTCAGCCCTGGCAGCGAGCCGCTGTGCATTCATATCAATCAAACAAAAATCGCCATTGGCATCGGTGAAGATATTTGGACAGCAGCCTTTATTGAACAAGCCTGCACTGCCAAAGCCGATATGATCGTCAGCCTGAACGCTTCAACCTTCCACCTGAATAAACAAGCTGAGCGCGAATTAGTGCTGAGCAATTACGCCCAACATGCACAAATGCCTATTCTGTATGCCAGCCAAGTGGGCGCGCAGGATGATTTAATTTTTGATGGCGGCAGTTGCGCTATAAATGCCCAAGGTAATCTACGTCAGCGCGCACCGGCTTTTACAGAAGAGCTCTGCGCAGTGGAACTGCAATTTACCCATTCTGACAGCCATATTGAGCGCTCAATCATTGAGCCTTTACTCAGCGAAGAAGCCAGCATCTACCAAGCGTTGATGCTGAGTTTACGCAATTATGTTGAACAAAATGGTTTTAAGGGCGTGCTACTGGGCTTATCTGGCGGTATTGATTCTGCCTTAGTGCTGGCTATTGCAGCCGATGCGCTCGGTGCCGATAAGGTGCAAGCGGTGATGATGCCCTATCACTACACTGCGCAAATCAGCCAAGACGATGCTGCTGAGCAAGCACGTACCATGGGTGTCGACTATAAGACACTGACCATCGCACCGATGGTTGAGGCGTTTACCCTCACGCTAGCTCCAGTCTTTGCCGATATGCCCGCCAGTAGCGCCCATGACACCACAGAAGAAAACCTGCAAGCGCGCTGCCGCGGTATTCTACTGATGGCGTTATCCAATAGAAATGGCTATTTAGTGCTGACCACCAGCAACAAAAGTGAAACTGCTATCGGATACTCGACACTCTATGGCGATATGGCTGGCGGTTTTGCGCTGCTTAAAGATGTCTCCAAGCTGATGGTCTACCGTTTGGCTCGCTACCGTAATAGCCTCAGCAAGGTGATTCCAGAACGCGTGATAACTCGCGCGCCTTCAGCTGAACTCGCGCCGGATCAGAAAGATGCAGACAGCTTGCCACCCTATGAGATTCTTGATGAAGTGCTACGTTTATATGTCGAAGAAGATCAATCAGCACAAGCGATTATCGCGCAAGGTTTTGACCAAGATATGGTCATGCGGATTTTACGCTTAGTGGATCTGAACGAATATAAACGCCGACAAGCCGCACTAGGTCCACGTATCAGCAAGCGTAGTTTTGGCAGTGATCGTCGTTACCCAGTGACCAATCACTGGCAACGCGGCGACTAAAATGGCAATAAAAAAGCCCCGGCGCTATGATCTAGCGTCGGGGCTTTTTATTAAGTTTGCAGCAGCTTTCTGATTAAAACAGCACGGCCTAGGACTTAAAGAGTCACTAAATTATCACGGTGAATTAATTCAGCTTCAGCCATATAACCCAGCGTTTCAACAATGCTTTCTGAGCACAGACCAATAATCTTAGTCGCTTCCGCTGAGCTGTAATTACTTAAGCCTCGCGCGACTTCAACGCCTTTTTGGTCAACACAGACGACCATCTCACCACGCAAGAAATTGCCTTGCACAGCAGTGACGCCGACTGATAACAAGCTCTTATGATCTTCAGCTAAGGCTTTGACTGCACCAGCATCCAAGGTCAGTGTACCGCGAGTTTGTAAGTGCCCCGCCAGCCATTGCTTACGTGCACCATCACGGCACTGCTCAGGTGTCAGCAAAGTACCCAGTCGCTCACCCGCATGCAATCGATCTAAAACATGCTCAATACGGCCACCGACGATCACGCTGTAGGCACCGGAACGTGCGGCCAAACGTGCAGCCCGCAATTTAGTTTGCATACCACCGCGACCTAAAGCTCCGGCACTACCACCGGCCATCGCATCAAGACTTGGATCATCGGCACGGGCTTCGTAAATCACCTGAGCATCAGGATTCTTACTCGGATCCGCATCGTACATACCGTCACGGTCAGTCAGAATCACCAACAAATCGGCTTCAACCAGATTAGCCACCAAAGCGGCCAAGGTATCGTTATCACCAAAGCGAATCTCATCCGTGGCCACGGTATCGTTCTCATTGATCACTGGGATCACACCCAGCTCCAATAAGGTACGTAAAGTACTGCGCGCGTTGAGATAACGTTTACGATCGGACAGATCATCATGAGTTAACAGGATTTGTGCTGTGCGCTCATTGTGTTCAGCGAAACTGCTTTCCCACGCTTTAACCAAACTCATCTGGCCCACCGCAGCAGCAGCTTGCAGCTCATGAATCGCACTGGGACGTTCAAGCCAACCCAGGCGACTCATACCTGCAGCCACAGCACCTGAAGACACTAAGACCAAATCAATGCCTTGTCGGCGCAGCGCTACCATTTGCTGCACCCAAATCGCCATAGCATTGCGGTCTAAACCGCGGCCATCGGCAGTCAGTAAGGCACTGCCAATTTTCACTACCCAGCGCTGAGCGCCCGTCACTTTTTCACGCATAACACAATCCTGTTGAATTTTACACTCAGCACCTGTCTTAGCAGCGCGCTGAGTCCACCCATCCGTTAATGATTAACGTAGATAATCTCTGCGCCATCCTCATCATCTTCTTCATCGTCTTCGTCAAAGTCGTCTTCAACATCTGTAGCCGCTTTAACACCGGCGCGACGCAAGGCTCGCTGATCATCCAGCTCTTGCAGACGCGCACGGCCTTCATCTTCGATGCGCTGATCTAAATCGATCAAGTACTCAGCGTATTCTTTGTCTTCAGCAATACGTAAGTCACGCTCTTCCAAGTAACGCATCATTGCTTGCGCCAGCTCTTTAGTGCCTTCACCGTCGAGTGCTGAAATCATAAATACCGGACCAGTCCAGCCTAACTGTTTAATCACTGCTTGCTTGCGTTCTTCACGCTCGTCGTCCAGCAGCTGATCAACTTTATTTAACACCAACCAGCGATCACGCTCGGCTAACGAAGGACTAAAAGCCTCAATTTCATCAGCAATGACTTGCGCATCTTGCGCAGGGTCAGTGTTATCGATCGGCGCTAAGTCAACAATATGCAATAACAAGCGCGTACGGGTTAAGTGTTTCAGGAAGCGAATACCTAAACCCGCACCTTGTGCAGCACCTTCAATCACGCCTGGAATATCAGCAATCACAAAGCTTTTATAACGACCAATACTCACGACACCGAGGTTTGGCACCAAGGTGGTAAACGGATAATCCGCTACTTTAGGCTTGGCTGCTGACACTGAACGGATAAAGCTACTCTTACCGGCGTTAGGCAAACCTAACAAGCCGACATCCGCGAGCACTTTCATTTCCAGTTTCAGATTACGCAATTCACCCGGCTTACCATCACTGGTTTGGCGCGGTGCGCGGTTAGTACTGGATTTAAAACGTGTATTACCCAAACCATGCCAACCACCCTGTACCACCAAGATGCGTTGACCTTCTTCAGTCAAGTCACCAATGATTTCTTGGGTATCAGCATCAATAATCGTCGTACCCACCGGTACTTTTAAAATGGTATCTTCGCCACCGGCGCCGGTACAGTCAGCACCGCGACCATTACCACCACGCTGCGCATTAAAGCGGCGGGTATAACGGTAGTCGACTAGGGTATTGAGGTTAACGTCAGCTTCCATATAAATAGAGCCACCGTCACCACCATCACCACCGTTTGGACCACCAAACTCAATAAATTTTTCACGACGGAAACTCATGCAACCATTACCGCCATCACCCGCTTTTACAACAATCGATACTTCGTCGACGAACTTCATTAAAATGTGCCTCCTGCGAGCCCGCAGGCTGATAAATATAAACGCAGGATACAACAAGCACGGATAGTCCGTCTTTACTGCCTGCACAAACAAAAAAGCCCCGTCATATGACAGGGCTTTTCCGTGTAAAGCTACTTAGGCTGAAACGACGCTAACGTAGCGACGTCCAAAAGCACCTTTAACTTCAAATTTCAACACGCCTGCTTCTTTAGCAAACAAGGTGTGATCTTTGCCCATGCCTACATTAGGACCCGGGTGGAATTCTGTACCGCGCTGACGCACGATAATATTTCCTGCTT
This sequence comes from Thiopseudomonas sp., assembly GCA_035271365.1. GTDB lineage: Bacteria > Pseudomonadota > Gammaproteobacteria > Pseudomonadales > Pseudomonadaceae > Denitrificimonas. The sequence goes on along the minus strand of DATERS010000126.1, from coordinate 8,709 downwards.
TAACCGTTTGGCCGCCGTACATCTTAACGCCTAAGCGTTTAGCTTCCGAATCGCGACCGTTACGAGTACTACCACCAGCTTTTTTCGTTGCCATGAGATCAACACTCCATGAATCAGTTTAGGGGTTCAGTCAATTAAGCCTGAATACCAGTGATTTTAACTTCAGTGTACCACTGACGGTGGCCCTGACGTGTCATGCTGTGCTTACGACGACGGAACTTGATAATGGTGATTTTATCGTGACGACCTTGGTCAATCACTTCAGCTGTCACTTTAGCACCTTCAACAACTGGCGCACCGATTTTCACATCTTCGCCGTTGCCGATTAAAAGAACGCGGTCAAACGAAATAGCTTCGCCGACGGGTACGTCCAATTTTTCAATCTTCAAATATTCGCCTTCGGCGACTTTGTATTGCTTACCGCCAGTTACAATTACTGCGTACATCACATTTCTCCGTTATTCCTGCTCACCCAACGCTTTATAATAATCAGTATCGGTTGGCATGGCTGCTGTGTATTGGATTAAGACACACTGCAATTGCGTAAGGCAGGGAGTTGCCCAAGTAAAGTTCAGGAGCGCGAATTGTACGCACAGATTAACTCGGACGCAAGCGTTGTATGCGCTTACCTTGACAGATAGGTGTGCGCCTCATAGCATGCTACATAATCTAATTAGAGCAGGCAGAGTCATGCAACCACAGGCTTTTTACCAAATTGTCGCTGAAGATTTCGCGGCAGTTGACAGCATTATTAAACAACAGCTGTCCTCGCGGATTCCCTTGGTAGAAAAAATCGGCGATTATATTATCTCCGCTGGCGGAAAGCGTCTGCGCCCACTCCTAGTTTTACTGGCCGGTAATGCAGTGGGTAAACAAGATGATGACTTGCGCTTGCTTGCAGGTGTGATTGAGTTTTTACATACCTCAACCTTACTGCATGACGATGTGGTTGATAAATCTGACTTACGCCGCGGCCGCTCTACTGCCAATGCTAAGTGGGGTAATGCTCCGAGTGTTTTAGTGGGCGACTTTTTATATGCACGCTCATTTGAAATGATGGTGCGTCTAGGCTCATTACCGGTGATGGATATTATTTCACAAGCCACACGCGTGATTGCCGAAGGCGAAGTCCTACAACTGACTAAAGTACGTGATGCCAGCACCACTGAAGCAACCTATATGGAAGTGATTCGCGGTAAAACAGCCATGCTGTTTGAAGCTTCAACCCACAGTGCTGCAGTGTTAGCCGGTGCGCCAGCTGATCAAATCGAAGCGCTGCGTACCTATGGCGATAACTTAGGTATTGCTTTCCAGCTGGTCGATGATCTCTTGGACTACCGCGGTGACGCTGAAACACTGGGTAAAAACGTCGGTGATGACTTAGCTGAAGGCAAACCTACCCTGCCCTTGATTGCGACCATGCGCGATGGCACACCAGAGCAAGCTGCCTTAGTGCGTAAAGCCATTCAAAAAGGTGGCCTTGAAGATCTTGCGGCGATCAGTGAAGCTGTTGAGGCTTCAGGCGCTCTGGACTACACCGCAAAACTCGCTCAAGAATACGCTGACCGCGCCATTAAATGTCTGGATGCAATCCCCGCATCAGGCTACCGCGATGCCTTAATTGAACTGGCTCAATTCTCTGTGGCCCGCACTCAGTAAGTCGTTTTTTATAAGTTGTGCTCATGCGCGCTGTTCTAGCGCGCATTGCTGATACCCTTGCGCTAACTCATTCAATCGTGTCATTCAGCTCTGTATAATTACATACAAAGTGTGGCATATTGCCGCATAGAATTTAATGTATTTAATTTTAACGCCAGGAAATAAAATATGAGCATTATTAAAGAGTTCAAAACGTTCGCGGTCAAAGGCAACGTTGTTGATATGGCTGTAGGTATTATCATTGGTGCGGCGTTTGGTAAAATCGTCAGTTCATTTGTTGGCGATATTATTACCCCAGCGCTGGGTATTTTAATTGGCGGTGTAGATTTCAGTGATTTAGTCATCACACTGCAAGCCGCTCAAGGCGATATCCCCGCTGTTGTTTTGGCTTACGGTAAGTTTATTCAAACGATCATTGATTTTATTATTATCGCTTTTGCAATCTTTATGGGTATTAAGGCGATTAACCGCCTCAAGCGTGAAGAAGAGGCTATTGCGGAAGCTCCTGCGGCACCCCCAGCGCCGAGCAATGAAGAAGTGTTGTTGAGTGAGATCCGTGATCTGCTTAAACAGCAAAGCAAAAACTAACACCGTTATCAGCCCGCGGTTAAAGACGGTTTACAACTCCAGTGATCTAACGACCCAAGGACTTAACCCTGGGTCGTTAGCATTTAGTTATCTATGACTATAAAATTCTGCTTGGCCAAAACAACGCCAGTGCCAGAGCCGCGTAAGATATAACGCACTTGATACCCTCCCGCTTTAGACGGCGCTTTAAGTTGATCAGGCTCGTCCTCTTCTGAGTTGCGTGTATAGAAGTAGGTCAACTCACCGCCAATGCGCTTATGGTCAGCAGGGACAATGTCCACATAGTCATCATGATTAGCTGGGCCTGACCACTCAACCGGAATCATTGAGTCGACTTGCACACTAGCCGGAACAGAGACACTGCCGTCCGGCTTGCTCACTGTAAACGCTTGTTTAGCCAGCACACTCCCAGCACCCGAACCGCGCAAGATATAACGTACGTAATACTCACCGGCTTTGGCCGGTGCTTTGAGCTGATCAGGTTCACCCTCTTCTGAGTTGCGTGTATAGAAGTAGGTCAACTCACCACCAATGCGTTTATGATCAATAGGGACAATGTCCACATAGTCATCATGGTTAGCTGGGCCGACCCACTCAACTTGCATGACCGAACCCGCTGGGACGCTCTCAGGCACGCTAACGCTACCCTCAGCGGCAACTACGGCAAAGGGCTGCTTAGCCAACACCCGATCAGCACCCGAGCCACGTAAGATATAACGCACTTGGTACTCGCCGGCTTTAGTGGGTGCTTTCAGTTCATGCGACTCGCTATCTTCGGAGTCTTTTGTATAAAAGAACGTCAGCTCGCCACCTATACGTTTGTGCTCTGCGGGAACGATATCAACATAGTCACGTTCACCGGCTGGTCCTATCCAAAAGATCGGCATCGCAGCACCCGCTTCGACCTGTTCGGGTGCAGAGACTGAGGCTGCAGCTTCAGTGACTGTAATGGCGATACTCTCTAGAACACGCTTTTGCTCCTCACCGTTTAGTACGTAACGAATATTATAGACACCAGGCTGAGTCGGCGCGCGCAGCTCAATCTCGGGCTCAGTCTTAGCATTGGTATATGCATAGGTCAGCTCACCGCTGGTTTTCTTAACTCCATCTGCCACTAAGTCGACATAATCACGCTCATTCGCAGGTCCCTTCCATTGGATAGGAATCATGCCGCCTGCCTGCACAGTATCGGGCGCAACTAAGGCCACATCGCTGTCCGTGACTTCAACTGCAGCCTCGGCTAAGACATGACGCTGATTATCACTACCGCGCCAGATATAGCGCACGGAATAGGTACCCGGTTTGCCGGCTGCTCGTACAGTGAGTGGCGAACCGTCTTTGGTGTAGGTAAATGTCAGTTCATCGTAGGTTTTTTTATAATTCTGCGGAACGAGATCAATATAGTCATTTTCCGCATTCGGCCCGGTCCACTTGACGTTAATATCGCCACCTATAGTGACACTCTCATCAGGATCTAAGGTGGCCTCAGGCAAAACGAAAGGCTCAGGCTCTTTGGGCGTATCTTTTTTAGTTGGCTGCACTACTGTATTGAACAATGCATCACGTAATTCGTCGGCATTCGCCGCAGACACATAGCGCCCACCGGTATTTTCAGCCAAGCAGGCCACTTGTTTACCTTCAGCATCGGTCAAGTCAAAGCCAACCACATGCGCGGTAAAATCTATACCGTTTTTAGCCAGCTCAGCCCCCACAGCGCAAGGATCCGCTTGGCAGTTTTCTAAGCCATCAGTGATTAAAATTACAGTGGCTTTATCTTCGGTATAACGCATTTCTTCAGCCGCTTTTAACACTGAAGCAGTGAGCGGGGTTTTACCCAGGAACTTCATCTTCGCTGCGGCTTGGCTAATCGCAGGTCCGGTTCCTGTAGCTGGCTTTACAATCACTTCAATATCGTTACAGTTACCACGCTCACGATGGCCATAGGCAATTAAACCCAACTCCATATCGGCTGGCACACCTTCTAATACGGTGGCTAATGCTTCACGGGCAATTTGCAGTTTAGGTTTGCCATTAATCTGCCCCCACATTGATCCTGAAGCATCCAGCACGATCATGGTTTGCTCGGCAGCCATACTTGCGCCAGCTGTGGCTGTCACTAGCCCAGCCAGTAAAAAAGAATAGAGCGGTTTCATATCAGCACCTCACTCAACAGTATGTGTCAGTTAACACCTGATCAATTAGAGGCATAAAGCTGCAGTCTCACTTAATCCACTGCGTATGCGTTGATCTAAAGCGTTAGTGTCCACATCAAACTTGTCAGCAAAACCACCGACAATAGACGTGTGCATGCGTAGTGACTGAGCGAACGTCAAACAACCTTTGGGAGTATTATCGCGTTCGATTTCTGCATTATCATCTAGGGTGAAATACACATTGGCATAATTCACAAACGCATCGACATAACAGGCCTCATAAGCTTGTTGCGCTTGATTATTTTTATCTTTTTTGGCCATGACCATGCCAACTGCGGTACCGACCACTCGAGCACACTCATTCAGCGGTAGCTTGCCCTGACTGCTGGTGGCCCACGCTTCTTTAAAGTGTTCCTGATAAAGCTTAGGCAATCCTAGTTGACTACCGTTGCCAGATTCACCACAGCCTGTTATTACAAAGCTTATAAGAGCTATCAGTAGGATATTATTTTTCATCAGAGTCACCTTTGTTTTAGATATTATTTTTTATTATCAAAAAACACAAAGCGTGATTATTTATAAAGTGGTGCTATCTGATCCATCAGGTCCGTGACTGCGGGTAAGTCAGGCTGTGCATTTTGTGTTTTTTTCACATTGCGCAAATAACCTTTTTCCATCCCCGCTAATAAGTCTTTTTTAAACTGTTTGCTATAGTCTGGATTGTTATTGATACGCGCCTCAGCTTCTTCGTAATGACGCTTGATAAACTCTAAACTTGAGCCTTCTTTTGCAATAAAATAGGCATTCATGACGCGGTCACCGACATCCGCCCATTGCTCTAGGTTACGAAAATGATACTTCTGTGCAATCTTGCTCAAGCCTTGGTAATGCAGTGAATCTTTAGCTAACAAGTCAACACTTGAGACTAAGGGCCGATCGCGATCGATACCTTTTTGTTTAAGCGGGTTCTCCTCAGCAAAGGTTTGCGCCTCAGCAAAAGAAGCAATGTAGTTTTCCACCTGTGCCGAACTCAGTGGTGTGGCTGCTACAGCGGCAGACATCAGGAAAGCAGCTACAGTAAACACCAGCCCATCTAAAAATCTACGCATGATCATCTCCAATTATCTAGGGTCTGTAGCCTTGTGTAAGTTTATCGCGCAACTCAATAACGTAAGCGTCTTTCGAGGTAGCGCAGGTCTTCACGAGCACGTTGTAACTGTCGATCGATATCACGTAACTCTTGACGTAAATAACGATATTGATCTCTGTCCTCTTCTTTCCTCAATGCCTGCTCAAGTTGGTTTGATTCTGTATTGAGTTTTTCTATATGCTGCTCAACGTCATAAATTTGCTTACCTTGTTCATAAGCAAGTAGAAAACTGTGCTCTAAATGAGCAGGACAGGCGTTACGGTATGCTCGCCCCAAGCGCCCTTCTTGAATAGCATTGTCTGGCGTGCAATAAAGCAAAATACCTTGATCACGGCCTTTAAAATAAAGTCTTTGATCCGGTGTAACGCCGACTTTGGCACAAGCTTGACGATGATCTTCGATGCGCGTGAGTGGCTCACCATTACGCCCATCGCGAAAGCCTTGATCTTGCCAATTCGCCGTTAAACACTCTTGCTCACTCATACTTGCGCAACTACTGAGTAGCAGCGCGGCTATAACTAGGCCGATGATTTTTGCCACTTTTTGAGTGTGCAAAAGGACAGGTAAAAAAGAATAGACTATGCGCATTATTGCACTCCATCGAAATAAGTTACCCTGCGGGCTAAATATCCATACTGGCCCATTTTACCTAACAATCACTTCGCACAGTACTCTCACTTAGCATGAGCCGTGCTGACCGGCATGCGGCTCAGAGGCATCGGTTTACACAGTTCGACTTAACCCATCACTCGGGTACTTCAGTCGTGTTAGGTTTCGCAGGTTCAACCCATGTTTGCGCTTTACCTTTAAGTGCAACAAACTTGTCAGATACTTTATCTAAACGTGCTTCCCACTCAGGGTTTGGCGTTTGATCCTCAATTGTCTTGAAGTAGGCCTGCAACAAACAAGCAATCGCAAACGGCTCAATCACTGCAACTTTGACAGCCCAAGCAAAGAGTAAGGCAAAGAGCATTCCGCCAGCAGACCAAGCACCGGGCATGATATAAACGATGGCCGCTGCAGGTACCAGCATCATCAGAAAAACGACAAAGGATAAACCGTAGGTAAACAGCGTCAACCACGCCGCATTTTTGAGCATCACTTTGGCATTCTGCCCATATAAAACCAGTGCTGAACGTGACGCCAACCATGGGTTATCGCTGTTCGTGCGAATAATATAAGCAAGAATCACTTCATCAATTAAGCCTACTGCAATACGCAAGAACGCTTTAACCACGCCCATCAACTGCTGCGTTCCCGGAATCGGTAAAAAACTTGCAACACCTTGCACTAAACCGGTAATTGCACCGATAACACCCTTAATCAGCATATCCATGGCAAATAGCGTATTGGTTTGCGCAAAACGCTGTTTAACAATTTGACTGGCATAGGAAATTTGCGAGCGACCTTCGGGCAACTCTTCCCCATCGATTAAGCGTATTAACACAGCAATATGACCGGCCTTAACCGTATACAGGAGATATTCACGGGCAAAGAACAACACAGCGCCAACAACACCAAACCCAGCAATACCTCCCCAGATAGCGGCCGTCGTTTGAAAACTCTCATCACCAAAGCCGCCAATGCCATAACCCACACCTGCACCGACACCCGTCATTAAAATATAGGCCAAGGTAATGCCAAAATACACGGCACAACGCAGCAAGATAAAAGGCATAGTGCGAACGAGTAAACTGATTGATTTCTTTAGGCTAAAATCCCACATGATTGCCTCCTTATTAGGCCATGTAGCAACACCGCTTATGCTGTCTGCATTTACATAGAGTGTGCATCACCTAGGCTATCGATTTTATCTGTTGCGGGAGCCGTCTAAATAGACGGGATAACTCTTGCGCTAGGCTGTTTAGCCGATACTCAAGCCAAGCAACACCTCAAAAGCACTCACTTATGCCTGACTTGTATTTGCGCGGAAAGCTTTGCCCAATACGGGCGCAAGGGTCTTAAAAGGTTGTGGCTGGAAGCGTTAACAGCAAAGCGACTAAATCGGCTTGTCGATTGGTTTGTGTTTTTTGAAAAATATTGCGCTTATGAAAAGCCACTGTCGTCATTGACACACTGAACGTTTGGGCGATTTCTTCCGAGCGCATACCTTGAGCAAAGGCCCAAGCAACACGGCTTTCCATCGGTGTCAGTTGAAACAAGGCTTCAAGCGCCTTAAAGGGCACCAACTGATGATGACCACTATGACTAAAAAACAGCGCAACAACCGGCTCATCGCTGTACAGCGATGTTGCACTTAAAGCACAAATAGTGAGCAACACATCGCGCTGCCCTTGATGACAAGCTAAGGATAGAAAATCAATATAATCGCCACCGTGTTTAGCCGCTAAGATCGCTTGGCGAATCGCAGCATGCTGCCAGACTGTGTGTTGATCATGCTGCTTCACCATTGCGGTAATGTCTGGGCACAGCGCTTGACTGATAACGGTCTTAGCGGTGTTATTCATCAATAACGTGTGTGCATTTTCATCCAGTAAAACAATACCTGAATTGACAAAATCCAATGTTTTTGAAATACGCTGGAAGATTTTACTAGCACTGCTGCCTGACTCTAACGCTGGCGTATCGACTTCTGCTGCTTGGTTTTTCAATTGTGTTTGTAGGCGCTGTACTTGGCGTAAACGCGCATCAATGGTCGCCAACATCAAATCAAAGTTGATCGGCTTAACTAAATAGTCATCCGCGCCCGCATGCTTACCGCTGATAATTTGTCCAACTTGGTCTTGCGCACTCAGAAAAATAAACGGCACATCAGCCAGCTCAGGGTGACAGGTGCGGATACGTTGTAATAGCTGATAGCCATCCATACGCGGCATGGCAATATCACATAAAATCAAATCCGGTCGGGTCTGCTGTAAAATCATTAAAGCGTCTTCACCATCACCTGCCTCAAGCACCTGATAGCCAGCATCCTGCATTTCTTCAACAAGAATTTCTCGCAGGTCCACTTCATCCTCAACACAGAGAATGACGGTTTCCATGGGTAACTTTGAGCTTTTCATCGCGTTAAATCCATTACCCGCTAAAAAAACGCGGCATATATAAAGTAAAGACTGAGCCTATATTTTCTTGCGAGCTGACGGTCACTTGACCTCTTTGCAACTCAGCCAATTCAGCAGCGACATACAGTCCGATACC
>DATERS010000125.1:0-5818 GCA_035271365.1 Thiopseudomonas sp. | reverse complement strand
ATGTGGCTTATGATCAATGGACTGAAATGACCTATAGGAGCCTATGATGACAACAATAAAAAATCCTCATGAACTCGCTGGCTGGCTGGTTGAGCAGTCGCCTGATGCAACTATTTATTCTGATAAAGAAGGCCATATCCGCTTATGGAACGCAGCCGCGGCCAAGATGTTTGGCTTTTCTCTCGAGCAAGCCTTAGGGCAGAGTTTGGATATTATTATTCCGGAGAGACTTCGCCGGATGCATTGGCGTGGTTTTGATGCCGCTATTGCTGCAGGTGTGACTAAACACAGTGGTAAACCTATGGCAACGAAAGCGTTGCGCGCAGATGGCAGTGAGTTTTACACCGAAATGGGTTTTGCCTTGATTTTTAATGATCAAGGTGAGGTTGTTGGTACTGTGGCACAGGCTCGCGATATCACTGAGCGCTATCAGAAAGAATCAAACTAGGCGTTGGCGTCAACTGGACTATAGGTTGCAGATAAAACGTATTGCCCAGCTGACGCCCAGCGTTGATCTAGAAAATTTCGATATAATGCAGCCCTGCTGGCGGGTTAAGGCTAGACTCATTTCATCCTATGATTTAAAGAGTCGTTTTCTGCTGCTCTTTTCTCCTGCTGTTATATTTTAAAAGTATCTCCCCACAATTTTAAACTTAATACTTCATCTTGTTAGGCGTTAATTAGCAATGAATTTATCTTCTATGGTCGCTGCAGCTTTAAATATGCTGTGGTGGTTTATTCCTGTTGTCTTGATTATTACTGTTTTAAAATCACGCTGGTTTAAAGGCGTGCTCGGTGAGGTGCTAGTGCAGTTTGCTGCGAAAATCAGGCTGCCAGCCAGCACCTATCATCGGATTCACAATGTCACTTTGCCGATGCAGGGTGGAAGTACGCAAATAGATCATATTTTTGTTTCGCGTTTTGGCATTTTTGTGGTCGAAACCAAAAATATGAAAGGCTTGATTGTGGGAGGGGAGCATCAGGCGCAATGGACGCAGCAGTTTTTTAAGACATCCTTTAAATTTCAAAACCCTCTACGGCAGAACTACAAACATATGATGGCGCTCGAGTCTGCGCTTGATATTTCACCTGAGTTAATTCACTCAGTGGTTGCATTTGTCGGACAGAGTACGTTTAAGTCACCTATGCCCGCTTCTGTGACTCGAGGGATGGGCTATATTGCTTATATTAAATCCTTTCGTGAGAAGGTGCTTTCGCCTGTTGAAGTGCGAGAGATTTTAGCGAAAATTCAATCGGCCCGACTGCCACCCTCACGTGCAACCAACCGCAAGCATGTAAAACAGTTGAAAAAGCACTTGCGGCAGAGCGCTAAGAAGAAATGTCCAGAATGTGCCAGCCCAATGGTTTTACGCACAGCACAGCGTGGAGCAAACGCAGGTCATCAGTTTTGGGGGTGTTCTGCGTATCCTAAGTGTACGGCCGTAGAAAATATTAAATAAAGTCTATCAATACGATTTATAGAGAAACAGATAATGGCAGCTCAAGAAGCGAAGTACAGCGTGATGCTTAAAGAACAGAACTTTGAGCTGCGCGTTTACGAGCCGCATATAGTCGCTGAAACTGCAGTTGAGGGCGGCTTTTTCAGCGCGGGTAATAAAGCCTTTGGCCGGCTGTTTAAATATATCGCCGGTAATAATACTGCCCGCCAAAGCATGCGCATGAGCAGTCCGGTGGCGCAAGGTGCGGCCAGTCAAAAGATTGCCATGACTTCACCTGTTGGCCAGCAACAAGTGGATGGCAATTGGGTGGTGAGCTTTGTAATGCCTGCAGATTCAGTGTTGGAGACTTTGCCTGAACCCAATGACCCGAAGATCGTTTTACGTCAAATTCCGGCTCAGCACATGGCAGTGATTCGTTATTCAGGTTTGTGGCGCGCCAAAAGTTATAAAGCAAACTGTGCAGCGCTGCAGGCTTGGATTCAAAAGCAGGGTTTTACTGCCATCGGTGAGCCTATCTGGGCGCGCTATAATCCGCCGTTTACGCCTTGGTTTTTGCGCCGTAATGAGGTGCTGATACCGATAGCGACGGAGTCACTGTAAATTCCAAATATGATTATAATATTGATTTTGAGAATGCCATCACAGAATGAACTTTTTACAGTGATTTAGCTTGTTTCGATCAGTAAGCTGGTGTCGAATCATCAGGGTAAGCAACGTAATAGAACTCTGCATATGAACACTATATGGAGATGAGCTAGAGCCGTTGTCAATCTGTAAGGCTTATTGATAGGGAGTCAATATGCGAAGAGTTTTCATTATCATGGTCGCTTTATTATTGTCAGCATGTGCATCACTGTTACCTCCAAAACCTGTGGAAAGTGAGTATTTCACTACTTTAGGCGGATCTTTTACTATGACCTTAGGTCAAGAGCCAAGTATTAAATACGGTGCAAATATTATTATTAAAAAACATCTGCCAGACAGTACTTATGCGTTGATCGAGTTTGAAAATCCAGTTAACAAAGCACAGCCATTTGTAACTGAAGGGACGATAGATGAGATCAAAGACCTATTTGCACAGCGTTATAAAAATTTATTTGTTCTGACTTCACCAGATGTTTATGGTGTTAAACGCCACACTAATTACGCCATCACAGTGAGTATTTACTCTGATAAAAGTAAGCAGTTTCTGATCACAAGGCATCAGCAACTGGTCAACTCATCTTATGTAGGTGATTGATTTTTCACATGATCTAGTGTGCTTAGCGACCTACGGGCAGTCAAATCGTACAACGTTTAAGTGTGGGCGACTATATTGTATAAGGTGCGTACACAACATGCGCACAATGAGTTTACTCTCAATCAGATCCGTGATCCCAGTCTGCGTGCAACCCAGCGATGGTACAGCCAAGCTAGAGTAGGGCGGATCACCGGTAAGGCAATCAGCCAAGCTAATGGTTTTAGTAGCGTGACGCGCGACATCAATAGAATATAAGCGTCCATTTCTCGATGCACTTGGCCTTGTGCGTCTTTAACGTGCAACTCACGCAGAGCCTTGTCCGGGTTGACACCTTGCTGACGGAGCTCATCGTCACGCCCAGTAATATCCAACCACTCAACGCTATCCTCTGTTTTGCCTTCCAGTTTCTCATACCAACGCCGATCGCGTACGCAGACAGGACAAGCTCCATCATAAAAAACAGTTAGTTTTCCTGAAAAGATACTCATAAAAACCTCCTAAAGTGCGTAATGCTTGGTAAAGACTCTAGCATAAGGCAGTTTTTATAGTATTTAAGTTGGAATGTTTAATATTGATAATCATTACTATTAAGGGTCTTGCTAGATGCTGCTTAATATTAAAAATAATGTCATTACAATAATTCGTTGAGTGATATAATATGAACGAATTATTGTATTATATAGATTAAAGAGAATCATTAACATCTACATATGAAATACAGACAGATGCTAATGATTCTAGTATGCATTTGAATCTAGACTTGCTGCATTTGCAATGCAGATGAATAATAGATCAATGTATTAAGAATACTAATATAGCCACAAATAGATGAGGAAATACCATGGATAACCAAAGTCGTCGTAACTTTATGCGCGGTAGTTTATTAGCGATCGCGGCTGTACCTTTCGGTGCAACTCTTCTGTCACAGCGTGCTTTTGCTCAAGATCTTACCCCTCTTGACCCAGCTTCTCCTCAGGCTCAGGCGTTACATTACGTCGAAATTGCTGCAGAAGCTAAAGACCATGCTGCATTCAAAGAGGACAGTAACTGTTCAAACTGCATGTTCTTCCAAGAAGCAAATAACGGTTGTATGCTTTTCCCACAGAAAAGTGTGAAAGCAGAAGGCTGGTGTCAGTCTTGGGTCAAGAAGGCCTAAGTTCTATTTAGAACATCGCTATCTATAAGAAGTCGGGGCAGGTTATCTTGCCCCGACTTTTTTTATTCTTTTTTGTCTTGTGCCAGCACAAAACCACATCTTGAGATGAGTTTAAAAGATATATTAAAAATGTCTAACCTCAATCAGCCATCAGCCATCAGCCATCAGCCATCAGCCATAAAGCACTGAGTCTCACTCTGTAGTGGCTTAGGCAAATGGCCTGTGCTAGCGTGGTTCTATATTTCATAGTGTGGTTGGGGGGAGTCAAATGTTCTCATTGAAAGATCAAGTTGCCATTGTAACGGGCGGTGCCAATGGTATTGGTAAAGGCATTGCAGAAGTACTGGTCAAAGCCGGTGCACAGGTGGTGATTGCTGATATTGATACTGAAACGGGCCAGCGTGTTGCCGACGAGTTGGGCGCGACATTTGCAGCGCTAGATGTCACAGATAAAGCAGCCTGCCAGCGTGTGGTGGATACAGTGGTCGAGCGTTACGGCCACTTGGATGTGCTCTGCTCTAATACCGGCATTTTCCCGCAAGCCTCACTCGATAGCATGACCATTGAGAACTGGGAGCAGATGATGAATGTGAATCTACGCAGTACCTTCTTTATGGTGCAAGCTGTGTTGCCAGTCATGCGTGAGCGCAGTTATGGTCGGATTGTTATCACCTCTTCTATTACGGGTGCAGTGACGGGCTACCCAGGCTGGTCGCACTATGCTGCGAGTAAAGCAGGGCAGTTGGGCTTTATGCGTTCTGCAGCTCTGGAATGTGCACGTGAAGGCATTACCATTAACGCGGTGATGCCGGGTAATATCCGTACAGCAGGACTGGAAGCACAAGGCGAAGCCTACTTGAAAGAAATGGCGGACTCAATACCGGTAAAAAGCTTAGGTGAACCAGAAGATATCGGCCATGCGGCTTGCTTTTTAGCTTCAAAAGAAGCGCGCTTTATTACCGGGCAAACCATTATTGTTGATGGCGGCCAGATCTTGCCTGAATCCTTTGAAGCGATACTCTAAGGCGTCTAGGTCAATGATCCATTGTGATTAAACCGTCGGGGTAGCAAATATGTTGCGCTGCCCCGATATGCGATGATCAATGCAGCGGGATCGCCATCCTCAGGCTGTCAGGCTGTAGATAGCTCACGAGTTCTTGCGCTGATCTGCACATAGCAGCTTAGAAAAGTGCGACTTCTTCTGCGCTCAAGAAACGGTAGTCGCCAGGCAGCAGATCAATATCCAGCTTGAGTTCACCCACTTGCTCGCGATGCAATTTCTCGACGTTATTACCTACAGCAGCAAACATACGTCGCACTTGGTGATAACGACCTTCATGTACATGCACTAAGGCTTCATGCTCATTGATGATTTCCAACACGGCTGGCGCTGTGAGAGTGGTTTCACCTGTGAGTTCTAAGCCTTGAGCAAAAGCCTGAATATTCTCTTCAGTCAGCGGCTCAGATACCCAAGCGTGGTAGACCTTCGGGCATTTCTTCTTCGGTGAAGTGATACGGTGTGACCACTTGCCGTCATCGGTGATCAATAAAAGTCCTGAGGTGTCTAAATCTAGACGTCCAACCGTATGCAGTTTATCGGAAATGGGGATATCTAAATGAGCAAACACGGTCATATGGGCTGAGTCGCGATTGGCGCATACGCAGCCTAGGGGTTTGTTGATCATCAAATAGATGGGGCCCATCAGTTCCAATTGCTCACCACCCCAGATTACCTCTGCATTTTCAGGCACTTTAAAGGCACCTTTCTTTTGTACCAAGCCGGCGACTGTCACTTCGCCGCTTTGCACAACCTTGGTGGCTTCTTTGCGGCTGAGGCCGGTTGTTTCAGAGATAAATCGATCAAGACGCATGGGGTTTCTAATCTTCTAAAAGGTATATGGCGCGTATTATAACCCACTGATGGCTGGCTTATAAATAAGCGGCAAACACTGTACCTTTCTT
>DATERS010000124.1:0-11004 GCA_035271365.1 Thiopseudomonas sp. | reverse complement strand
TTGACGCATACGCTCAACATGCGCACGCACACTGCGCACATCCACCACTTGTTTATCCAGCCAGACTTGGCCATCAGCGGTGACGGCAATTAAAATATTACCCTTCTCTTGCGAGCTGGCGGTATCGGCTTGCGGGCGATTAACCTCAATACCTGATTCTTTAATAAAGGAACTGGTGACAATAAAGAAAATCAGCATGATAAAGACCACATCCAACATGGGGGTTAAATCAATACCGGGCTCTTCTTCTGCTTGCTGACTGTAGCGACGCATTCTCATCGTCTAATCCTTATCCATGACGCAGTTGGTCGGCCAACTGCCCAATAGCACGTCGCGCATTGCGCTCTAAACGGGCCAAACTAAATAAACCACCAATGGCTAACACCATGCCGGCTAACGTCGGTAATGTCGCTTGCCACACACCACCGGCCATGGCGCGAGGATTACCGCTGCCACTCATAGCCAGCACTTCAAACACTGCGACCATGCCAGTCACTGTGCCGAGTAAGCCCAACAGCGGAAACATCGCGACCAAGGTACGTGTCACTGATAAAGGCGTAATCAATTGCTCACGGGCTTGGGCCAACCACGCCGCCCGTATCGCCCGCGGCCAACCATTGTGTGCGCAGGCATTAAAATTGAGCGCCTGCCAATCAGCCAAGCGCTCTTTAGCCCAGCGTGGAAAGTGACGGTGGGTGTACCATAAACGCTCCAAAACCAGCGTCCAAAACAGCACACATAAGGCTGCCAGCAGCCACATCACAATGCCGCCTGCGCTCATCAGGTCGAGTAAGGCATGGCTACTATCGATCAGCCAAAACCAGGTGCTTTGCCAGTTACTCACTGCGCTTGCTTCCTGACATATGCAGCGCTAATAGACCCACGCACTGCTGCTCTAACAGCTGCACCACAGACTTGCTGCGCGCACTTAAGATGCTGTGTAAGAATAGTAAGGGAATCGCCACCACTAAACCTTCAACAGTGGTCACCAGGGCTTGCGAAATACCATCAGCCATTAAGCGTGAGTCACCGCCACCACTTTGGGTAATGGCTTGGAAAGTAATAATCATTCCCGTCACCGTACCGAGTAAACCGAGTAAAGGTGCAACTGCGGCTAATAGTTTCAATAGGCCTTGGCCTTTTTCCAACTGCGGCACTTCTTGCATCACCGCTTCGTCGAGCTTGAGCTCAAGGGTTTCTAAATCGGACAACTGTGGATTTGGACCAAGGACACTTAAGACTCGACCCAGAGGATTATCAGTGGTCGGTTTAGACAGATTACGCATTTGCACACGCACACTGCGCACCACACGCATTAAACCCAGTAGACGCCATGCCGCTAAGAGAAAACCAAACACCCCTAATGCAACAATCACCCAGCCGACTAAACCACCTTGACGTAAACGATCGAGTATCGACGGCTTGCGCTGCAGTTGCTCAATCAACGAGCCTCGCGTTGGGTCCATGGGTAGGACAACAACAGCATCACTGCTACCGGCCCACTGTTTAACCTGACCCAGACCGGATGGCTGCTTAGGTAAAGCACGGAAAGCATTATCACCTTCACTAAAGGTTAAGAATGCCTGCTCTGTATAGGCAGAAAACGGCCCAACACGAAGGACATCCTGAATTTGGCGTTCACCGTCAGCAGCAATCACTGGCACAGCAATACGTTCAACACGACCGGTTGCGGTCATGTCTTCCAGTATTGTTAACCAGAAACTTTCAATTTGTGTTGCATTGGGCAAGGCACGGCCTTTGGATAAGCCTTCAAGCTGTTTAATACGCTCAGGGAACTGCACATTGAGTAAGCTGCTGCGCCATTGTCCGGCAAGATCTCCGGCGCTTTGACGTATGACTGCAAACAACTCGCCCATCTCACCAACTTGCTGTTTCAGCACTTGCTCTTGATTAGCTAACTCTTGCTCATTGGCGGCAAAGGTCGACTTTAACGCTGCAGCGCGCGACTCTTGTATCGATAAGGCTTTTTTTGCTTCAGCCAGCAGTTGCGCTTGCTGATTACGCGACTCTAAGAAATGCTGCTCGCGCTGTTGCATGAGTTGCTCTTCAGTGCCTTTTTCGCTGCGAATACGCTCCAGTAACTGATCGGGCGTTAAGGTGTTGGCGTGTACTGAAAAACTGAGCAAGACGCCACTGATCATCCATAACAACGGCTTCATGGTTGCATCTCCAGCGCTAAGGTTTTAATCGGCAGTTCTAACCAGTCCGCCGTTTTTTGCTGACGAGCAATGGCAATGGCTTTTTGCAGCGGACGACGCACGCTGTTATCCAGCTCTTGCCACGTGCGACTCTGGGCATTCCAATAACCGCTCTCATGACCATTGGGTGTTTGGTAATACAACATCGTGCGACCCACGCGTAAGAACTCAACACTGCGCTGCGCGTCGCCCTCGCCTAACTCACCACGCCACGCTTCGAGGGTGTAACCGTAGTCACTTTCAATTTGGTAGGCTTCGAGGATGCGGCGATATTTTTCTGCCATGCTGACATCAGCACGCGGCATCAACTCTTGCAGTGTCGCTAAGCGATCGGAACGCTCTTGCGGTAAAAATGGTACATCGGCGTTGATAAATTCAGCCAATACTTCAACCATCCAGCGCATTTGCGGCATCACTGCAGCTTCACTTTCTTGCAACTCATCCAGCTGCTGGTTGTAGCTGAGCAACTCTTGATGCTGCGCGGCAATCAGTTCGTTAACCTGCTCGTTATAGCCTTCCAGCGCTTTGGCTTTAGCTAAGGTAGTACTGTATTCTTCCAGCATTGCTTGACTGGCATCATCCAGACGCTCAATGCGTTTTTGAGAACTTTGCGCGGTTTGGCTGAGTTTTTCACTTTCGCTCAGTGCCTGCTCTATGCTTGCGGCACTAATGACTGGACTCACCACCACACAACATAAAAGCAGTGAGCGCAAAGTTGTTGCTTGCATAAATAGGGGTTCCTTAATTTAAGCGGTTATCACTAATAGCAATGATTATCATCTGCATGCGACATTAAATCAAGCCCTGCTGCAGGTTAAACATGTTATAAAGTTTCATTGACCACAGAATCTTACACTATCGATTTTTCAAATGCGGCTAAAACAGCTGTTTATAAAGATAGATATCGGGCTTAAATGGACTTTCGCCGTACTTGCTGTAGACGAACGGACAACATGTCGCACCAGCAGAGTGGCACTCCTGTGCGACTATTAAGATACATTTATGCTTTGCAGCACTTTATGCTTATATAGCTGCAACACTGCGATCATTTTTATAGGTATGGCTCAATCAGTGGATAACCCTCAAGAAAATCCTGAAAAACAGCTCAAGCGCACATTACGCAAGCAGCTCAAGCAGATTATTGCTCCGCAAGCTCAGCGTTTACATATAGCCTTAACCTTGGCCGTACTTGGCGGCCTTCTTTTTATTGGGCAAAGTTGGTTACTGGCTCACCTGTTTGTAGGTCTACTCGAAAACTCAAAAACAGGTGCTGATTTAACGGCTGTCTTTGGTGTGCGTTCTGCCATTGCTTTAGCCTTGTGCTTTACCTTGCGCCCCACCGCCCAGTATATCCGCGAGCGTTTATCGCAAGCAGCCAGTCTGAATGCGCGTAAAGCATTGCGTAAACGTTTACTCGATACCCTTGCCGGTCTCGGCCCGGAGCGACAAACGCTCGGTGCCGACGGTGCGTTAAGTACCCAGCTATTGGAGCAGGTGGATGCGCTAGATGGCTATATCAGCCGCTACTATGTGCAACTTTATCTGGTGCTGATTATTCCAGTGATGATCAGTATTGCCGCCTTTTTTTACAGCACACTGGCCGCCGTTTTAATGCTACTAACCGCACCTCTAGTGCCGCTGTTTATGATTCTAGTGGGCGGCGCAGCCAGTCGTAGCAGCCAGCAGCAGATGGCCGCCATGAGCCAACTCAGCAGCCGTTTCTTGGACTGGGTGCGTGGTATGCCGACCTTGCAACACCTTAAAGCCACCGCACAAGCTCAACATGATGTCGACAGTTCAGCATCGAAGTACCGTGACACCACGATGAAAGTTCTGCGCTTAGCTTTTTTATCCGGCGCTATATTAGAACTATTCTCATCCTTAGCCATCGCCTTAGTCGCGGTGTATTTAGGTCTGGGTTTACTGGGTGTTTTACCTTGGGCAAAAGGCGTAATCCCTGTGCCTTATGTCGGAGCTCTCTTTATCCTGCTACTAGCCCCTGAGTTTTACGCGCCATTGCGTCAACTGGGTACCGACTATCACGCTAAAGCAGAGGCTGAAGGTGCTATTGAAGAGTTGCTGCCACTACTAGAGCAACATACATGGCAGCACCCTGGCCAACAGCCATTACAACTGGATGCAGCTCCGACACTCTCGTTAAATCACGTCAGTATTACCGCGCAAAATAAACGTATACGTCTGCCGAGTATTGACCTGCAGATTGCTGCCGGTGAGCGCGTTGGCCTGCATGGTGAAAGTGGTAGCGGAAAATCCAGTCTACTGTTAGCTCTGTTGGGCTTTATAGAATATTCAGGGCGCATTGAAGTCAATCAGAAGTCGCTGTTAGATGTATTGCGCAGCGACTGGCATCGCCAGCTCGGTTATTTATCGCAACAGCCTAACTTTAAACGCGGCAGTTTGGCCGATAACTTGCGCCTCGCTCAGCCAACCGCGAATGATCAGCAATTGCTGGATGTATTGCGCGATGTCGACTTACTGCCTTTAGTTGAGAAACTGCCACAAGGCTTAAATACACCGCTGGGTGAACGTGGTTTAGGCTTATCGGGCGGTCAACTCAGTCGCTTAGCGATTGCACAATTATTATTGCGTGACGCTCATGTCTGGTTGCTGGATGAACCCACGGCTCACCTTGACCCCGACACCAGTGCCACCATTCATGCGCTGCTGGAAAAACTCAGCGTAGGCAAAACTTTGATTTTGGTCAGCCACCAATGGCAAGGACTGCAATGGCTGGATCGTCATATTGACTTACATGCTCTGCAATCTACACAGGAGCAGCCATCATGCTAAAACCGATTCGTTTACGCACTTTATTACGCAGCCGACAGGCCAGCTGGAATCTAGCTTTATTGCTGGGTGTGTTAACTCTGTTCTCAGCCATTGCCTTACTGGCAACCTCGGGCTGGTTTATTACCGCATCGGCGATTGCCGGCCTGGTCGTCAGTAGCTCATTTACCTTTGACTACTTTCGCCCCGCGGCAATGATTCGCTTATTTGCTATTGTGCGCACTGCGGGCCGTTACGGTGAACGTGTTGCCTCGCACCATGCCACCTTGTCTTTGCTCAAAGACTTACGCAGCCAAGTGTTTCATGCGCTGACCTTGCGTACTAAGCCTGTCAATCAGGACAGCACTGGCTCAGCAGCGACGATGCACCGCCTTGTGGCTGATATTGATCGCCTTGACCGCTTCCCTCTGCAGTTTTTAGCTCCATGGTTATGGGCATGTTTGATTGTCTTATTTTATATGGCTTTCACCTACTGGCTGCATCCGCAACTGGCTTTTGCAGCCAGCTTTGGTCTGCTGGTGGCCTTACTGATTATTCCAGCACTAGGCTTTTGGCGCGGACGTAAGCTGGCGCTGCATGATGTGCAAGCCGCTGAAGTACGCCGCGAACACTTTCTAGAATCACTGTCACTGTTAACTTCATTGACACTCTGGCAAAGCTGGAAAACTCAACAAGACGACACCTTGCAGGCCGATGAAAACTACCAAGAACAGCACAGCAAGCAGCTGCAACTGACCAGCTTATTAGCCTATATCCAGCAACTTGCTCTGACGGTGAGTCTAGGTTGCCTGATCTGGGCGGGTATTCCTCTGGTCTCAGCTGAACTGATTACGGTGCCTTGGATGCTGGCTGCCGCTCTTGCACTGCTGGGTATTCACGAAGCTTTAATACCGCTGGCCGGCAGCTTTATTGGTTTAGGGCAAAGCCAAGCGGCACGTGATCGAATTAACCAACTGATGCAGTTACATGAGCAGCAGACTGAAGCTGTGGTAGACATTGATAAGCCACGCCCCAGCGCACCATTCCATTTACAGACCCAAAAGCTCAGCGCGCGCATCCCTGGCGCTTTAAATGGTCCGGAAGCGATCAATATTGATCTGCACAGCGGCCAAGTCCTATTGATTACCGGTGCCTCAGGCATCGGTAAAACCACGCTACTGAAAGTACTGGCCAATGCGCTGAAGCCTATCAGTGGTAATTATCTGATCAACCAGCGCCCGGCAGAGCAATGGCAGCTGGATGAATGCATTGGCTATCTGCCGCAGCAGTTGGATATTTTCGATAGCAGCTTAGCCAGCAACTTACGTCTAGCTGACCCTGAAGCAAGCGATGAGCAGTTGTGGGAGGTGTTAGCTGATGTTGCCTTAGCTGACTGGGCACGCGAGCAAAACGGTTTAGAGACGGCACTGGGTGAATACGGTGCACAAATCTCCGGTGGTCAGGCACGACGTGTTGCCTTAGCCCGCTTGCTATTGGCACAACGCCCTATCCTGCTGGTGGATGAGCCCTTTGCTGGACTCGACAGTGCGAGTAGCTATCAAGTCCTCTCGGCCTTACGTCAGCGCCAAGCCGATGGTTTACTAATCATTGTCAGTCACCATGAAATGGATATTCCTGACGCCCAACACTTACATCTCTCATAAGCTCAAGCTTGCGCGCTCTTAATCTTAGAGCGCGCTTAAAACAGATTCGACTGTTCTGGTAGATCAGACTCTTGCGCAGCTTCTTGCAGCGCCGCCTCTTTGGCTTTTAATACACGCACTTTGCGCTGCTGACATAAGCGTACAACATGACGTTTATCGGCATGACTGAACTTAAGCCAATGCAAGCGTTCATCACGCGAACGAAAACAGCCTTTGCAATAGCCTTTATTATTCGCTTCGCAGACACCGATGCACGGGCTGGGGATTTCAAAAAACTCAAGCTGCTGCATAAAAAACGGCCTTTAATCGACAGGTTCACAATAAATTTTAGCCACTGACCTGGCTATTTGGTTACTTTTTAAACGACTTAACTTTACTTGCTAAATAGCGCCTTGAAATTGAAAACACAAGCGATATATATTTTTAAAACACTTGATTTTCCGCAAGCACAAGCAGTACGCGGCATAAGGCCATCGTGTTTAAAAAACCAATTGAATGACAGATTTTGATAGGTTGCTCTTCGCGCCTCAATACCCTATATTGCGTCTCGCGCTGACCAAAACCACTATATAGTGTGTTTTCAGTCGCAAGGCCGCACTACAACAGTACTCGCAAATATTCAACCCTAATTTACGTGAAAATCTTAAGGATCTCATTATGACAGACTTTAACGCCATTAAAGTAACCAAGCGCGATGGTCGCCAAGAGCCGATCGAATTGGACAAAATTCATCGCGTTCTTGATTGGGCTGCAATGGGTTTAAAGAATGTCTCAGTATCGCAGGTTGAGCTTAAATCGCACATCCAGTTTTACAATGGGATCCGCACTAAAGATATCCACGAAACCATTATTAAAGCTGCCGCAGATTTGATCTCTGAAGACACTCCAGATTACCAATACTTGGCTGCACGCTTAGCAATTTTCCACTTACGTAAAATTGCTTATGGTGAGTTTGAGCCACCGCACTTGTTTGACCACGTCACTAAGCAAACTCAAGCGGAGCGTTACGACAGCCATATTCTACGTGATTACGATAGAGCTGAATTTGATGAGCTCGACGAGTACATTGATCACGGCCGCGATATGTCGTTTTCGTATGCGGCAGTTAAACAGCTTGAAGGTAAGTACTTAGTACAAAACCGCGTCACTAAAGAAGTCTACGAAAGCCCGCAGATGCTCTACATCTTAATTGGTATGTGCCTGTTTGCTGACTATCCAAAAGACACACGTTTAGATTACGTAAAGCGCTTCTACGATGCGATCTCACTGTTTAAGATTTCTCTACCAACACCTATTATGGCCGGTGTACGTACGCCTTCACGCCAGTTCAGCTCCTGTGTACTGATTGAGTGTGGTGATAGCCTCGACTCTATCAGCGCAACCACTTCAGCCATTGTTAAATATGTCTCACTGCGTGCCGGTATCGGTATCAACGCCGGTCGTATCCGTGCTGTAGGCAGCCCAATCCGTGGCGGTGAAGCACAACACACAGGTTGCATTCCATTCTTCAAACTCTTCCAAGCAGCGGTTAAATCCTGTTCGCAAGGTGGTGTCCGTGGCGGCGCAGCAACGCTGTTCTACCCCATGTGGCACCTTGAAGTTGAATCACTGCTGGTCCTGAAAAACAACCGCGGCGTTGAAGAAAACCGCGTGCGTCACATGGACTACGGTGTGCAGTTGAATAAGCTGATGTATCAGCGCCTGATTCAAGGCGGTCAAATCACATTATTCTCACCGCACGAAGTACCGGGTCTATACGAAGCATTCTTTGCTGACCAAGTTGAATTCGAGCGTCTGTATGTAAAGTACGAGCAAGATGAGAGCATCCGCAAGCGCAGCATGCCTGCAGTTGAGTTGTTCTCACTGATGATGCAAGAGCGTGCCAGCACCGGTCGTATTTATATCCAGAACGTTGACCACTGTAATACGCACAGCCCGTTTGATCCAAAAGTTGCGCCGATTCGTCAGTCTAACCTGTGCTTAGAAATTGCGTTGCCAACCAGTCCGCTGGAAAATATCAATGAGACTGATAAAGAGATCGCCTTGTGCACCTTGTCAGCCTTTAACTTGGGCGCGATTGATAGCCTCGATGAACTGGAGGATTTAGCTGATCTAGCCGTACGTGCATTGGATTCACTGCTGACCTACCAAGACTACCCGCTGGAAGCTGCGCGCAACGCAACGATGAAGCGCCGTACTTTGGGTGTGGGCGTGATTAACTTTGCTTACTACTTAGCTAAAAACGGTTTGAAATACTCTGATGGTTCAGCCAATGCCCTGACCCACCGCACCTTTGAAGCTATGCAGTACTATCTACTGAAAGCCTCAAACAACCTCTCGAAAGAGTTTGGTCCGTGCACCGCATTTGATGAAACCACCTATGCGCAAGGTATCTTGCCGATTGATACCTATAAGAAAGACTTGGATGTGATCTGCAGTGAGCCACTGCATTTAGACTGGGAAACGCTGCGTGCGGATATCGTCAAACACGGTCTGCGCAACTCAACTCTGTCTTCATTGATGCCTTCAGAGACTTCAAGCCAGATCTCCAACGCCACCAACGGAATTGAGCCGCCACGTGGTCTAGTGACGATCAAACAATCAAAAGACGGCATTCTGAAACAAGTTGTGCCGGGTTATGACGAACTGAAAGACAAATACGAATTACTCTGGAGCATGCCCAACAACGAAGGTTACTTACACCTCGTAGGCATTATGCAGAAATTCGTTGACCAAGCTATTTCAGCTAACACCAACTACGATCCACAGCGTTTTGAAGGTGGCCGTGTACCGATGCAGCAATTGCTTAAAGACTTGCTGACCGCGTACAAATTTGGTCTGAAAACGCTGTACTACCAAAATACGCGCGACGGTGCTGATGATAGCCAAAGCGATATGGAAGATGATTGCGCTGGTGGCGCTTGCAAGATTTAAGGGTGAATGATTATGAAATACAGCACTTTCTCACTTATTGATAACGATCAGCTCAAAGAACCGATGTTCTTTGGGCAGTCGGTAAACGTCGCGCGTTACGACCAACAAAAATATCCTATTTTTGAAAAGTTAATTGAAAAACAACTGTCGTTTTTTTGGCGTCCTGAAGAAGTGGATGTGTCTCAAGATCGTACCGATTACCGCAATCTGCCCGATCATGAAAAGCATATTTTCATCAGCAACCTCAAGTACCAAACTCTGCTCGACTCCATTCAAGGCCGCAGCCCAAACGTTGCGTTCTTGCCCTTGGTGTCGATCCCAGAGTTAGAAACGTGGATTGAAACCTGGTCGTTCTCGGAAACGATTCACTCGCGTTCGTACACCCATATTATTCGTAATATCGTCAATGATCCGGCAGTGGTGTTTGACGACATTATGCGTAACCAGCACATCATTGAACGTGCCGGTGATATTTCAAAGTACTACGATGACTTGATCCACTACAGCATGCTCTACAACAAATGCGGCCCAGGTACGCACACACTGAATGGCAGAACCCATGAAGTGAGCCTGTTTGAACTCAAGCGTAAGCTGTACCTGTGCATGATGAGTGTGAACGTCCTCGAAGCGATTCGTTTCTATGTCAGTTTTGCCTGCTCGTTTGCCTTTGCTGAGCGTCGCCTGATGGAAGGCAACGCGAAAATTATTCGTCTGATTGCGCGTGATGAAGCACTGCACCTGACCGGTACGCAGCACATCATCAATATTATGCAAGACGGCAAAGACGATCCAGAAATGGCTGAAGTGGCGCGCTCATGCCATCAAGAAAGCGTTGAAATCTTTAGACATGCCGCTGAGCAAGAAAAAGAATGGGCTCGCTACCTCTTCCAAGACGGTTCAATGATTGGTCTAAACCAAGGCATTCTAAATCAGTATATTGAGTACATCACTAACTTACGTATGCATGCTGTCGGCCTTGAGCCCATCTTCAGTAATGCATCGCATAACCCAATCCCATGGATTAATGCGTGGTTAGTATCAGATAACGTACAGGTCGCACCACAAGAAGTTGAGGTCAGCTCCTACCTTGTCGGACAAATCAACTCAGCTGTTTCTGCTGAGGACCTTGGCGATTTCGAGCTTTAAGTGAAGAATCCAATCCAAGTGATTACTGAAGATCTAATCTTTCAATTAGATGAATCAGAAACGCTACTTGAAGGCCTGGAGCGTACCGGCCATCAAGTTGAATACCAGTGCCGTAGCGGTTACTGCGGTGCCTGCCGCGTGACCCTGCGCGCAGGTAGCGTGATTTACCCCAACACTCCTCTGGCCTATCTGCGCCAAGACGAAATCCTCCCCTGCTGCTGCCATGCCGTAGAACCGCTGGTGGTGAAGGTGCA
>DATERS010000123.1:0-31011 GCA_035271365.1 Thiopseudomonas sp. | reverse complement strand
CTATCAAACATCTAACACAAGCACCCACACGAATTGCTTGATTCAAATTGTTAAAGAACGTTTCGTTAAGTCTTTCGATCTTAGCGAGGAAGCGTATTCTACACTTCCTTAAGTATCTGTCAAGGTTTATTTTCTAGAAGTTTTAAAGCTTCTTGATAATTCCTTGTTAGCGCTGAGCTTCTTACGTTGCTCGTTGCTAGGGTGCGTATCTTACAGCGTTCCGCGACCCTGTCAAGCTTTCTTTTTAAGATAATTCCCTTAAAAATCAAACTCTTACGTTAAACAAGTGAAACTGTGTTTGCCTAACGAGGTGCGCATTCTACAGCAGAGGCGCACCCTGTCAATAGTATTTATAAAATAAAGCGTTTTTATTCTGCAATCAGTTTAATGCGAGCAAAACTCTTCTTTCCAGCCTGGCATATATGCTCAGCACCCAGCTTAAAGACAAACTCACGATCGACAACATTACCATCAACCCGAACACTGCCAGCAGCCAGCATATCTCGCGCACCCGCTGCATTCTTTACCAGTCCGGCTCTATTAAGCACAGCTGCAATTGGCATATCGTTTTCAGCAGCTACCTCTATAGTCGGCAGATCTTCAGGCAGCTCACCATCCTGCATACGGTTACCCGCTGACTTATGCGCATTCGCAGCCGCTTCATCACCATGGAAACGTGCAATCAGCTCGCGCGCCAACTCAATCTTAATGTCACGAGGATTAGCACCTTGATCAACACTGCCCTTCAGCTGCTCAATCTCTGCAGCATCGCGAAAGCTTAAAAGATCGAAATAACGCCAAATCAAAGCATCAGGCATAGAGAGTAGCTTACTGTACATTGTGCCTGGTGCTTCTTGGATACCAACATAGTTACCCAGCGACTTGGACATTTTCTTAACGCCATCCAATCCTTCAAGCAACGGCATCGTTACAATGCACTGCGGCTCTTGTCCGTAAGCACGTTGCAACTCTCGCCCCATTAATAAGTTAAAGGTTTGATCCGTTCCACCAATTTCAATATCTGCACGCAATGCAACTGAGTCATAGCCTTGAATCAATGGGTAGAGGAACTCATGAATAGCGATGGGCTGTTGTGTCGTATAGCGATTACTAAAGTCTTCACGCTCTAGCATACGCGCCACTGTATAATGAGACGTTAAACGGATAAAATCAGCTGGGCTTAACTTTTCAAGCCAAGATGAGTTGAAAACCACTTCGGTTTTACTTTCATCAAGGATTTTAAACACTTGCTGCTTATAGGTTTCAGCATTATCTAAGACTTGCTCACGCGTGAGCGGTGGTCGCGTTGCGCTTTTACCGCTTGGATCACCAATCATTCCAGTAAAGTCACCAATTAGAAAAATAACCTGATGACCTAACTCCTGCAGCATGCGTAACTTATTTAATAACACAGCATGCCCAAGGTGAAGATCGGGAGCAGTTGGATCAAAACCAGCTTTAATACGTAAAGGCTGGTTACGCTTTAATTTTTCAATCAGCTCCTGCTCAACAATGACACTGTCGGCGCCCCGCTTGATTATAGCCAATTGCTCTTCAACGGATTTCATACCCTGAACACCATATTTTAAAAATTGATAGCTGATAAGAATACTAGATAAGGAACTAAAAACAAATTATCACATCCGATAAACTAAGCAACGGACAGCTACATTATTGTGTATAACTCATAAAAAACCTGACACAGCTCAAGCCTTAAGACATACGGGCTTGCAGTAGCAGGCTTTTAATTATACTTTAGCCCATCGCACACAGCAGACATTTTAAGACTATGCCAACAAACATCACTCCGACACAGAAGCGCTACCCCAAGCGCCACATCGTTGCGGCAAGCGGAATTGCTGCATTACTCTGTCTGACTTTACTCGTTTATCCATCAGGCGAAGTAGAAGCTAAAAAGACATTTATTACGATTGAATCAGAAGAACAAGCCTTTAATGCGGATACAGCTCCTCTATTACATACAGTAGCTGTAGAGCAAGATCCTGAAACTAAAGCTGAACTCGATGCATTTCAATATAAAAAGTCACTGACTGTAAACAGTGGCGACACACTATCTGTACTCTTTGTAAAAGCAGGACTCAATAACAGCATACTTCACAGTATCTTATCCTCCAGCAAAGATGCTCAGCGCTTCACTCATCTCAAAATTGACCAAGAAATCACATTTGAATTCGATGAAAGCCAAACCCTGCAAACCGTAAGCAGCCAAGTCAGCCCGCTAGAAACGATCTACTTAGAAAGACAACCCGATTCTGATGACTTTGCTTTCCGCAAAGACATTGCCAGTACGCAAACCGTTGAAAAACATACTCAAGGTACGATTGAAGGCTCTTTATTCTCGGCAACAAAAAAAGCCGGCCTGTCTTACAAGCTGGCACTTGATGTCGCCAGTATTTTTGAATACGACATCGACTTCGCACAAGACTTACGTGTTGGCGATAAGTTTGAACTAATCTACGAAGAAAAAACACTCGATGGCAAAACAGTCGGTTCTGGCAATATCCTTACTGCACGCTTCACTAACCGTGGCAAAGTTTACACAGCAGTACGCTATACAGATAAACAAGGCAGCACGAGTTACTACAGCGCAGATGGTTCCAGCTTGCGTAAAGCATTTATTCGCACTCCCGTCGACTTTGCACGAATCAGCTCACGTTTTTCTGTAGGTCGTAAACATCCTATTTTAAATACAATTCGCGCGCACAAAGGCGTAGATTATGCTGCACCACGTGGCACACCGATTAAAGCAACAGGCGATGGCCGAGTGACACTGGCCGGTCGCAAAGGTGGCTACGGCAATACCGTTGTGATTAAACATGGTAAAAGCTACCAAACGTTATATGCACATATGAACGGTTTTGCCAAAGGTGTTCGCGCCGGAAGCAATGTTAAGCAAGGACAAATTATCGGTTATATTGGCACAACTGGTTTATCTACAGGGCCACACTTACATTATGAGTTCCATATGAATGGTGTACACGTTGACCCTTTAAGCCAAAAACTACCCGTAGCTGATCCAATACTTGCTTCTGAAAAACAACGCTTTCTCGAGCTAAGTAAACCACTGCTGGCTAAGCTTGATCGAAATAGCGATACACAGTTAGCTCTGAATCAGCAGTAACAATGCTTTATATCGGCATTATGTCTGGCACCAGTCTGGACGGAATTGATATCAGCTTGGTTGATATCAATTCCAGCTGTAGGCTGATTGCCAGTCAATACATACCCATGCCGCAACAACTCAAAAACGATCTCCTTTCTTTATGCAGCAGCGGTGCTGATGAAATCAATCGCGCCGCTCTCGCTGAACAACACTGGGCACAACTTGCAGCGCAAGGCGTTAGTCAACTGCTCGCAGATACTGACACTCCAGCACAACAAATACGTGCTATCGGCAGCCACGGGCAAACCATTCGCCATGAGCCTGCACAGGGCTTTACTGTGCAAATTGGCTGCCCTGCTTTACTGGTGGAGTTAACAGGGATCTGTGTTGTTGCTGATTTCCGCAGCCGCGATATTGCTGCAGGCGGACAAGGCGCACCTCTGGTACCGGCTTTTCATGACATGTTATTCAAAAACCATGCGAAACCTTGTGCCATTTTAAACATTGGTGGCTTTAGTAATGTGACATTACTCGCTGAGCAACACGACACATACGGTTTTGATTGTGGGCCTGGCAACGTCTTAATGGATGCTTGGATTCAGCACATCAAGAATGCTCCATTCGATCAAGATGGCGCATGGGCTGCAAGCGGCACTGTTAATCAACAACTGTTAGCGGCGATGCTGCAAGAGCCTTTTTTCGCTACCAAAGGCCCAAAAAGTACGGGGCGTGAACTGTTTAATCTGCAATGGTTACAGAATCTACTGTCTCAGCAGAGCAATATTGCTAGTCACGATGTGCAAGCCACATTATGCGAACTGACAGCGCAAAGCATCGCTGAATCCATTCAATTCGCACAAGCAGATACCAAAGCGATATGGGTTTGCGGTGGCGGTGCACACAATTATGATTTGCTCGAGCGCCTGCGCCGCTTGTTGCCACATTGCTCTGTGGCAAGTACCGACTCTATTGGTGTTTCAGCTGACTGGATGGAAGCCATGGCGTTTGCATGGCTTGCGCATTGCTGTCTTGAAGGGATTCCAAGCAATCGACCTGCAGTCACTGGCGCCAATGGCTTACGCATACTTGGCGCCATCTATCCCGCATAAAGCAACTGACTTAGATAGAGAAAGATGAACCACAACCACATGTGGTGGTTGCATTAGGGTTGTTGATCACAAAACGTGAGCCTTCCAAACCTTCGGTATAGTCAACTTCAGCACCGACCAAGTACTGGAAACTCATTGGGTCAATAATCAGACTTACGCCTTCACGCTCAATGATCGTGTCATCTTCTGCCATATCTTCATCAAAAGTAAAGCCGTACTGGAAACCAGAACAACCGCCTCCAGTGATAAACACACGCAGTTTCAAACGCGGATTACCTTCTTCTTCCACCAGAGCTTTAACTTTTTTTGCGGCCCCTTGGGTAAACTGCATTGCGGCAGGGACGAAGGATTCAACACTCATTTTACTTTCTCCCAGCATCGCGCTGTAAAAACTATAGTTAATATTATCCGCTTATCCTACCATTACAGTCAACTATTACCAACGTTTAAGGAATTAATGCGATGCTAGCTAAGCCACTGCTTTCATCCAGGCCAAACATAATATTCATATTTTGCACAGCTTGACCCGATGCACCCTTGACCAGATTATCAATGGCTGACATCACTACGACCACATCACCATCCTGTGGACGTTGCACAGCAATACGGCACATATTTGCACCTTTTACAGTACGCGTCTGTGGAAAAATACCGGCTGGCAATACATCAACAAATGGTTCATCTTGGTAACGCTGCTCAAATAGCGCTTGCAAATCAACACTGCGATCAACAACAGTGGCGTACAAGGTTGCATGAATACCACGAATCATCGGCACTAAGTGCGGAACAAAGGTTAGGCCAACCGGTTGACCTGCAGCACGAGCCAATCCTTGTTTGATTTCTGGTAAGTGACGGTGACCATTTACAGCATACGCCATCATGTTTTCCGTCGACTCACAAAAAAGCGAGCCCACTTTAGCACCACGACCTGCGCCACTGACACCTGATGCGCAGCTGGCAATAATCTGTTTGGTGTCAGCAATGCCTGCCTCAACCAGCGGTAACAAACCCAACTGCACAGCAGTTGGATAACAACCAGGCACAGCAATTAAGCGTGCATCTTTAATCGAATCACGGTTTACTTCAGGTAAGCCATACACAGCATCAGCAAGTAAATGCGCTGCGCCATGCGGCTGTCCGTACCATTGCGCCCACTCACCAGCATCTTGCAAGCGGAAGTCTGCAGAGAGGTCAATCACTCGCGTGCCCGCTTGTAAAATCTCATCGGCTAAACCATGAGCCACACCATGCGGCGTTGCAAAAAAGACCACATCGCACGAAGTTAAAGCCTCGGCGTCTGGCACTGTAAAAGCCAATGTCGGATAACTTTCACGTAAATTCGGGTACATATCAGCAACCCGAACACCTTCTTCAGAGCGTGAGGTGATCACTTTAACCTGCGCATGCGGATGTAAGGCGAGTAAACGTAGCAACTCAACCCCTGTGTAACCTGTACCGCCAACGATCGCGACTTTAATCATGCATGCACCCTCTCTGAAGTAAAATAATATGTAACTCTATAACCAACACGTTGCAGATGACACTGCACTCTGTGCAGACTACCATGTACGCTATTTCCTCATTGGAGTTGGTTATGACGTATTTATGGATTAAGGCTTTCCATATTATCGCAGTGGTCTGTTGGTTTGCGGGTTTATTTTATTTGCCGCGTTTATTTGTCTATCACGCGATGAGCTCGGATAAGGCAAGTCAAGATCGTTTTATCATTATGGAGCGTAAGCTTTACCGAGGCATTATGCATCCTTCGCTGGTTGCTACCCTCCTACTTGGCGTTTATATGTTGTATATGAACCCAGCACTGCTAAAAATGGGCTGGATGCATGTCAAGCTGACATTACTGGTTTTACTCATCGCCTATCACTTTTCTTTAGGTGCTATTTATAGACGCTTTGCCGCGGGTACTAACCAGAAAGGCCATGTATTCTATCGTTGGTTTAATGAGCTGCCGGTATTATTTTTAATCGTGATTGTACTGCTGGCGATTTTAAAGCCTTTTTAATCGCGAACAGTCAGTAGAGAACATGATCTAAATAATTGACTGCCCATCAACGCAAACCTATACGCACTGATGGGCAGATTTCAATTAGCCCGTATTACGTAATCCCGCCGCAATACCTGCAACAGTCACTAGCAACGCCTGCTCAATCGCTGGGCAAATCTCTTCACCCTGCTCTCTTGAACGTGCCAGCAATTCAACCTGTAGCAAATGCAATGGATCCAGATAGGTATCACGCACACTGATCGAAGCGCGTACCTGTGGATGGCGCTCTAACAAATGCGTCTCACCGGTTAAGTGTAGGACCTGCTCGACTGCTTGGCTTAAATGCTGATACAACTGCTCACCAAAACCACGCAACTCATCATCGACCAGACGTTCATCGTATAAGCGTGCAATACCAGAGTCGGCTTTTAACAAGACCATTTCTAGCATATCAATACGCGCTCTAAAGAACGGCCACTGATCACGCATTTCTGCCAGCAGAGGCTCCTCTTTACGCTCAATAGCATTCTGCAAGGCGGTTTCCCAGCCCAGCCATGCCGGCAACATCATCCGTGTTTGCGTCCAAGCAAAAATCCATGGAATAGCACGCAAACTTTCAATACCACCGGTACGTCGGCGAGCTGGACGACTGCCTAGAGGTAAACGCCCCAGCTCTTGCTCTGGCGTAGCTTGACGAAAGTAAGCCACAAACTGCGGATCTTCACGCACTGTTTTCCGGTACGCGGCTAAACCATCAGCAGCCAAGCGCTCCATCACCGCACGCCATGCTGCTTTCGGGGTGGGTGGCGGTAATAAGGTCGCTTCCAATACCGAGGCTAGATACAGATTGAGGTTTTGTGCAGCTACTGCCGGCAAACCGTATTTAAAGCGGATCACTTCACCTTGTTCAGTGGTACGGAAGTGTCCAGCCACAGAACCTGGGGGTTGTGACAAGATTGCTTCATGCGCAGGACCACCACCACGACCCACGGTACCACCGCGACCATGGAATAATATCAGTTCAACACCTTGCCTCTCACACACTGCAACCAGCTCTTCTTGTGCACGGTATTGCGACCACGCAGCAGCGGTTGTACCCGCATCTTTGGCCGAGTCAGAATAACCAATCATTACTTCTTGCGGCCCAGCTAAGCTCCCACGGTAATCGGCTAAGCTCAACAATTGATCAATCACACCCGCGGCATTATGCAAGTCATCTTGGGTTTCAAATAATGGCGCAATACGCATCGCACGATTCAGACCCGCTTCTTTCAGCAGCAGTTGCACCGCCAACACATCGGAAGGTGCAGATGCCATTGAGATCACATAGGAACCCAATGAATCCGCCGAGGTTTGCGCGATAACCTTACAGGTGTCCAAGACTTCTTGGGTGTCTGCGCTGGCGACAAAAGTGCTGGGCAGTAAGGGCCTGCGGTTGGCTAACTCGCTCAGCAAAAAGGCTTGGCGCTGCGCTTCATCCCACTGTTCATATTCACCTAGTCCCAGCCATTGAGTAATCTCATTTAAAGCACTGGTATGACGCTCGGCATCTTGACGAATATCCAAGCGCACCAAGGACAGACCAAAGGTTGCAGTACGGCGAATCGTATCGAGTAAATCACCATCAGCAATTAAGCCCATACCGCATTCATGCAGTGAGCGATGGCATAGAAGTAACGGCTGCAGCAGGTCATCAGTATTGTAAAATATATCCGCTGATAAAGGTGCGCCGGTGGAGATAGCATCTTGTAATTGAGCACGGGTTTTACGTAAACGCACGCGAATTCTTTTCATCAGGACACGGTACGGCTCATCACTTTCACCGACCAAATCCATCAGCTCAGCACTGCCCTTTTGCATCGATAACTCAGCCGTGAGGCGAGAAATATCACGTAGAAATAAATCCGAGGCAATCCAGCGAGCTAAGAGCAATACTGTTTTTGTAACGCGCGCGGTGACATTCGGATTGCCATCGCGGTCACCGCCCATCCAGGTTGCAAAACGGATTGGCGTTGCGGTAATCGGTAATTTATCACCACCGGCGGCTTCTAAAGTTTTATCCACGTGGCGCAATACATTGGGAATCGCCTGCCACAATGAGCGTTCAATCACCGCAAAGCCCCAGCGTGCTTCATCAACGGGGGTTGGCTGCTCACTACGGATTTCAGTGGTGTGCCACACTTCAGAAATTAAACGACGTAACTTGTCGATAATTTTTTCACGTTCAGCATCAGTTAAATCAGTGTGATCAAGTACCGCAAGCTGCTGAGCAATCGCATCGTACTTCATAATTAAGGTACGACGAGAAACTTCGGTCGGGTGCGCTGTTAGCACCAGCTCAATCTTTAAATCAGCTACGGCCTGGGATAAGTCTTGGGGATTGTGCCCAGCGATTTGTAAGCGCTCAAGCACTGAGGCCAGCATCTGTTCTTCAAAGGCAGGCTCTTCGTCATGGCGACGGCGACGCATCAAATGATACTGATCGGCAATGTTAGCAAGGTTCAGAAACTGGTTAAAACCACGCGCGACCGGCAGCAGTTCATCTTCAGATAATTGATCAAGGGTTTCGGTCAGTTGTTGGCGACCATCATCAGAGCCGCGACGTGCCGCTTTTGCACCCTGACGAATCAGTTCGATTTTTTCTAAAAACTCTTCACCGCGTTGTTCGCGCATCGTGGTGCCAAGCAGCTCACCTAATAAATGAACGTGCTCGCGTAGACGTGAATCAATTGGGATCATACTCTCTCTCCACTAAAGTTCTCTTCAGCTTGCACAGTTATCTAACGTCTGGCAAGCCAACTTTAGGTTCTAGGCGAGATGTTTTAAAGCAATGTAAAGGTTATAGATTGCGCTTACTGCGTATCAAACTCACAACGTACAACACGTTTTTTATCATCCACTAAAACGCCGGTTAAGCCTTTTTGCTGGGTATCAAACAACACCACCATGCCATTCATGCACTGGGCAATTTGCTCAGCAGGTTTTAGTGAAGCTTTGTAATCTTCACCTGGAATGGTTTTTAACATGGTGTATTCAGCTAACAACAACGCATCCACAGGTCGAGCCATATGCAAATAGCCGTAATAGCTTAAAACTGCAATAGTACCGAGAATACTGGCAACAGCAGTGCCAATCAGTGGCCGCAAGTCACGTTCGCTCATAAAAACTCCATCAGTTTCACAATGATAGGTATTAAAACTGAACGCCCCAATCACAAAATCTCGTGTGATCGGGGCGGCTCATTAACTCTCTGGTCGCATATGTGGGAATAGAATCACATCACGAATCGAGGCTGAATCGGTTAATAGCATCACCAAACGATCGATACCAATACCCTCACCTGCCGTCGGTGGCATACCGTATTCTAGCGCGCGAACAAAGTCAGCATCATAATGCATCGCTTCATCATCACCGGCATCTTTATCAGCCACTTGCGCTAAGAAACGCTCCGCCTGATCTTCAGCATCATTGAGCTCTGAGTAAGCATTGGCGATTTCACGGCCACCAATAAACAACTCAAAACGGTCAGTGACGTTTGCATCATCGTCGTTACGACGCGCCAGCGGTGACACTTCAAACGGATAGCGAGTAATAAAGGTCGGCTGCTCAAGCAGGTGCTCAACTGTTTCTTCAAAGATCATGGTTTGCAGCTTACCAATACCTTCAAAGCCCATCACCTTAGCACCGTGTTTTTTAGCTAAAGCGCGTGCAGTATCAAGATCTTCAAGGTCAGCAGCAGTCATCTCTGGGTTGTACTTCAAGATTGAATCAAACAGAGAAATGCGCTGGAACGGCTCACCAAAGTGGAAAACCTTACCTTGGTAGGGCACATCAGTTGTACCCAGTACAGCTTGCGCTAACTCACAGAATAACTCTTCGGTGAGATCCATATTATCTTCATAATCTGCGTATGCTTGGTAGAACTCAAGCATCGTAAACTCAGGGTTATGACGCGTTGAGACACCTTCGTTACGGAAGTTACGGTTGATTTCAAACACGCGCTCAAAACCACCGACCACTAAACGCTTCAAATACAACTCAGGCGCAATACGCAAATACATGGGTAAATCGAGCGCATTGTGATGAGTTTCAAACGGCTTTGCCGCTGCGCCACCTGGAATGGTTTGCAGCATCGGTGTTTCCACTTCTAAGAAATTACGTTCAGTTAAGAAGTTACGAATATGCGAGATCACTTTCGAGCGCACTAAAAACGTATTGCGCACATCTTCATTGACGATCAAGTCAACATAACGCTGACGGTAGCGCTGTTCAGTATCCACTAAACCATGGTGTTTATCGGGCAGCGGACGCAATGATTTGGTCAGTAACTGCACCTGCTGCATATGCACATACAAATCACCCTTACCCGAGCGCGACAAAGTACCTTCGATGGCAATAATGTCACCTAAGTCCCAACTTTTAATTTCAGCCAGTTTCTCTTCAGGTAGATTTTTACGATCGACATACGCCTGCAAGCGGCCCGTCATATCTTGAATCACCATAAAGGCGCCACGGTTGAGCATAATACGGCCGGCAACCTTGACTGGAATAGCTGCACTGGCTAACTGCTCTTTGGTGTCATCCAGATACTGCTTTTGCAGATCAGCGCAATAATGCTCGCGACGAAAATCATTCGGAAAGGCATTACCCTTAGCACGTTCGTTGGCTAACTTTTCTTTACGCAAAGCAATTAGTTTGTTTTCTTCTTCTTGCAACTCATGCTGGGTTGGCGCTTGTTCGCTCATGATCTGTATCCACTCATTTATTCAGGCCGCTGCTATAGCGACTGTAGGCACTTTATATATTGTGCTGATGACAGCGTTGGCACGCACAGCATGCCACGACTGATCAAAGTCCTTGTTTTAGACTCGCCTCTAAAAACTGATTGAGGTCGCCATCTAATACTGCATCGCAGTTACTTTCTTCAACGTTAGTACGTAAGTCTTTAATACGTGACTGGTCGAGTACATAAGAACGGATCTGATGCCCCCAACCAATATCTGATTTGGTGTCTTCAACCGCTTGCGACGCATCGCTGCGTTTTTGTAACTCAAGCTCATACAATCGAGCCCGCAGCATTTTCATCGCCGTATCGCGGTTCGCATGTTGCGAGCGTTCGTTCTGGCAGCTCACTACGGTATTAGTCGGTACGTGGGTAATACGTACTGCCGAGTCAGTGGTGTTGACGTGCTGACCACCGGCACCGGATGAACGGTAGGTATCAGTGCGTAAATCCGCTGGATTGATATCAATTTCAATATTGTCATCAATTTCTGGCGAAACAAACACAGCGGTAAAGGAGGTATGACGGCGGTTACCTGAGTCATACGGACTTTTACGCACGAGACGGTGTACACCAGTCTCGGTACGCAACCAACCAAAGGCGTATTCACCTTTAATATGCAAGGTCGCACCTTTGATACCCGCTACATCACCGGCCGACAGTTCCATAATCGTCGCTTCAAAGCCGTTATGGTCTGCCCAGCGCAAATACATACGCAATAAAATATTGGCCCAATCCTGTGCTTCGGTACCACCTGAACCGGCTTGAATATCAAGGTAGGCGTTATTGGCATCCATCTCACCGCTGAACATCCGACGAAACTCAAGTTTGCCAAGATGCTCACCTAAGCGAGCCACTTCTGCACGAACTTCTTCAACGGTATCTTCGTCTTTCTCTTCGACAGCCATTTCCAGTAGTTCTTTGCAGTCCGTTACACCACTTTCAAGATCATCCAGTGTGTCTACGACTTGCGCCAACAGCGAACGCTCACGGCCTAAATTTTGTGCGTTTTCTGGATCATTCCAGATGGCTGGATCTTCCAGCTCACGCTCAACTTCGGTTAGACGTTCACGCTTAGTAGCGTAGTCAAAGATACCCCCGAATGACTTGCGTACGCTCAGCTAAGTCATTGATGGCTAGATGGATTGGATTGACTTCCATAACAGACAGTTCTCACTTGATTGGACATGTAAAAAAAATGAATTGTACCTGAATTCGCACTGACTGTACGCACCGCTCAAGTACAGTCAGTGCATTTTTAGCTGGGCATAATACTGGAAACAATCAGCTGCAAGCTTTCATTGCCGCGAAACTCATTGACGTCAAGCGTATAGGCCGCTTGTGCACTGACGATATTAGGGTTGGGCCAAATATCCAGATCCACATTAAAAGCGATCGCATCGACTGAGGGTGCGCTTGGCGTGCTTTGCAACACCAGCTTAAGGTGCTTTTCACCCACTAAACGTTGGCTGAGGATTTTAAAGTCACCATGAAACAAGGGCTCAGGGAAACGCTGCCCCCAAGGACCGGCATGACGCAGCTGTTGCGCCAGCTGCATATCAAATTCATGCGCGGCTAAACTGCCATCAGAATAAATGCGACCGGTTAAGTCATCCGCCGTGAGCTGGCGACGCACTTCAGCATCAAAGGCTTTAGCGAAGGCTGGGTAGTGTTCCTGCTTAATGGTTAAACCTGCGGCCATCGCATGACCACCAAATTTACTGATTAAATCAGGAAAGCGTGCAGCAACCGCATCCAGTGCATCACGAATATGCAAACCCGGAATCGAGCGCGCTGAGCCTTTAAGCTCACCATTATCCGCATCAGCAAAGGCAATCACAGGGCGGTTATAACGCTCTTTCATGCGTGAGGCTAAAATCCCAATCACACCTTGGTGCCATTCGGGCTCAAACAAACACAGGCCAAAGGGTAAGTTATCCAGCGGTAAATCTTTCAGCTGCACTAAGGCTTCACGCTGCATACCTTGCTCGATTTGCTTGCGGTCTTGATTGAGCTGATCAAGCTGTTGCGCACGCTGCATAGCACCATCAAAATCGTCACACAGTAAGCACTCAATACCTAAGCTAATATCGTCCAGACGACCGGCCGCATTCAGACGCGGACCGACAATAAAGCCCAAGTCAGTGGAGACCAAACGACGGTAATCACGGCGTGCCACATCTAAGATCGCCCGAATGCCAGGACGTGAACGTCCTGCACGAATTCGCGCTAAACCTTGATGGACTAAAATACGGTTATTAGCATCCAGCGGTACCACATCGGCGACACTGCCTAAGGCGACTAAGTCCAACAGCTCGGCTAGATTGGGCTCAGCAATACCCTGCTGTGCAAACCAACCCGCGCTGCGTAAATGCGCGCGTAAACCCAGCAGCACATAGAACATCACACCGACACCGGCCAAGGCTTTACTGGGGAACTCGCAGCCTGGCTGATTGGGATTTACAATGGCATCAGCGGCGGGCAGTTCAGCACCCGGCAAGTGGTGGTCGGTAACAATCACCGTCAGCCCTGCCGCTTTTGCAGCAGCAACGCCTTCAATACTGGAAATACCGTTATCCACAGTAATCAGCAGATCAGGTTGACGCTGCAATGCCACCGCAACAATTTCTGGAGTCAGCCCATAACCATAGTCAAAACGGTTCGGTACTAAGTAATCCACATGCGCGGCACCGAGCATTTTCAAACCTAACATGCCCACACAGCTGGCCGTGGCACCATCGGCATCAAAGTCACCGACAATCAGTATGCGCTGACGTTGCTCAAGTGCCTGCACCAGCAGTTGTACCGCTTGATCCATACCCTTTAACAGATGGGTTGGTAGCAAACGCGCTAAGCCTTTTTCTAATTCAGTGGCATTCTGCACGCCACGTGCCGCATAAATACGCGTCAACAGGGGTGGAATATCACCCAAATTAGGTAAAACATCAGGTAGCGGTCGTTGTTCAATACGCATCACAGTGGACTTACTCTTTTATAATCTTAACTAAAACAAATCGGAGCAACACTTAAAAGACAGCAGCTTTATCACGCTCGCCGTGCAGCCACTCCAACTCAAGTGTGTGCTGGCCACGCTCATCGGTGACAAATACATCACCATCACTGATCATCACGCTCCAATTAATGGTACGTGACAGATCATCGGCTAAATGAGTCAGGGACTCTTGGCTAATCGCCAGGACGTTTAGATTTTTTAAGTTACGCACTTGATCCAACTCTTTAGTCACCCAAGTACGCAAGCTGCCATAAGCTAAAACGCTTAAGCGTTCACCGCGGCGCGAACACCAGGTCATACGCTCAGCAGTGGGCTGGCCGACTTCAATCCAATGCAAAATACGACCATCTAAGCTCTTTTCCCACACCGCCGGCTCATCCACATTAGATAAGCCACGGCCAAACTCAACCTGCTCAGAATGCCACAGTGCCCGCGCTAATAAACGCGCCAGCAAACGTTCCGCAGTTTCCGAGGGATGACGGGCCATGCTAAAACGCACACTGTCATACACATTGCGATCCATATCCGTCAGATTTAATTCAACTTTATAAGGCGTGGCTTGCAGAGCCATAGCGGTGTTCTCTATAGAATAACAAAGTGGCCAAGTCTAACCTGTTCTGCTGCTCGGTGCTGCATGCCAATCAGCCTGTTGCTCTGGCCCATTGAGCAAGACATTGATATAAAACAGCATGGATCCAAGCTTAGCGGTGGTCTTTACCTAAGAACATGTCGCATAATATGTACTGTTACGCACTAACAGGGTTGTATAGTCGTTTTCTTTTCGTGTACGGAGCTCGATAACTGTAATGATTCGTTTTGGCCGTTTTATCTTGTCCATCGGCTTTTGCTTGTCCGCTCTTTTTGTCCACGCAGACGACAATTCACTTCTTATTCCTGCAACCCATCAGTGCACCTTAGAACGTATTGCCAATGAGCCTCAGCGCGGCCTTGAGGAATGCTTAAATTTTGCTCAGTTAGGTTATGCCGATGCGCAATTTACTCTCGGTGAATATTGGTACCAAGGTGACTATGCGCCGCGTGATTACCAGCAGGCAATCAAGTGGTTTGAGCAAGCTTCAGTTCAAGGCCATGCTATTGCTCAGCTGCGTTTGGGCACTATGTTCTATCGTGGTGAAGGCGTACCTGCCAATACGATACAAGCCTATATCATCCTAAAAATGTCAGCTATTAACGGCTCAGATGAAGCTCTCGACAGTGCCGACCACGTTGCCCTACAAATGCAACGCAATGAGTTAGATATTAGCAATCAAGTCCTTGCGCAAATTTTCCGCAGTTACTTGCTTGAGTTAAGCAACGAGACTTACACTCCTTAAGCTCGTTTGCACGGCATCTGCTCCGTGCTGCCATTGGAGAGTGTTATGTCAGCTTTTTATCCTGCCGTTGTGCTGTTATGCACTGGATTGTATTGCGCTAGCAGCCTTGCTGCAGATCAAGCAGACGAGCCTATAACTGAATCAGCGCCAGCAGTTTCTAACGCACCCAATCTTCCGCGTGGGGCGATACTGGGTCGTAATGTGCAGGCAGCACAAGCCATCCAACTCAGTGCTGATGCCAAACAGTTGATTGATCTCACCACGCCTGTTGAGCATTTTTCTGCATTATTTCTACCGGCAAATGTCGCTCAACCTCGCGGTATGGTTATTTTATTGCCTGGCGCAGACGAAAGCTTTGATTGGCCAGTGGTCATTGGACCATTACGTAGAAAGCTACCTGATGCGGGCTGGCATACATTAAGCATCAATCTACCCCAACTACCCTCTCCGATCCTCACAGACAACAAGGTTCTTGCTGATATCACTGCAGAGCAAATTCCCGTGCTAGCACCCGAGCCCATCGACGCTCCTGAAGACATAGAGCCGATGGATGATGAGGAGCTGATCGAGCCAGAACTCAAGCCTGAGGAAGAAGAACCCGTCGAAGAGTTGGCTACAACAGAACCACCCTTGGACGAAAAGAATGACGACATCACCCCAGAGCCGATACAGCCTGCAGTGATTGTGATCCCAGAGTATCCACAGCGGATCAGTAACTTTCTCGATGCGGCAATCGACTACGCACAAACCCTCGCTGTCGAAGAAGTGGTACTGATCGGACATCATGAAGGTGCGCATTGGGTGCTGAACTATCAAAATCAGCATGTTGCACGACTGCCGATACGCAGCGCATTAATTTCACCGCGCAATAGCGAACTATTAGATACGTCTTACGAGGCTTTAATTGAAGCCAGCAACCAGCCGATCGTCGATTTTTATTATAAACATAATGCCATTGCCCACACAGCAGCGCAGCAACGCTTAGCCGCGAGTCGTCGCGCGAACCGTCAAGACTATAAGCAAATCAGTTTAACCACAGCAACAGGCGTGCGAACACTTGAGCAAGAGTTTTTGTTTCGCCGCGTTAAAGGCTGGCTGAATAAACCCGTAGAGCCCCATCAGTAACATTGCACAGGTCAACCTAGCCTTCTAGGTGTTTACGAATCATGGCATAAGCATGATGTAAAGCGCGGGTCTTATCATTAGCCACACGCACTTGGGCCGGCGTTGCACCCGCACCCATCAGTTTATCGGGATGATACAGACTGACTTGGCGGCGATAGCTTTTTTTCACCTCGGCCAATGTTGCAGAGCGCTGAGCACCTAAGAGTTTAAACGCCGCATCCAGCTCGTTTCCAGCGGTTTTAGGCCCCCCCCGTCCCCGCATCGATTGCACTTCAATACGGGCAAACGTTTCAGGTAAGCACTCGAGCCAATGAGCACATTGCTGCAAAATCCGGCGCTGCTTGGCGGTGGGCAAGCCCTGAGCTAAGGCCATACGCCAACCGGCTAGCAATAAACGCTCAGGCTGCCCCGCGGAGGAATAATGTAAGCGTAAACTGACGCGCAACTCATCCAGACGGCAATCCTTGCCCTTGGAAAAGGCCGCAATCGCCGATTTTTGTGCAGCACCCATCAGCTTTAAACGCTGCATTTCTAAGCGCGCCACTTGAATATGCTCTGGCGTCACC
The DNA here is from genome assembly GCA_035271365.1 of Thiopseudomonas sp. GTDB lineage: Bacteria > Pseudomonadota > Gammaproteobacteria > Pseudomonadales > Pseudomonadaceae > Denitrificimonas. The sequence continues at coordinate 13,955 of DATERS010000123.1, read as the reverse complement.
CGACCGGTGCTTTTAGCCAGATGCCCTAACAGCATAAATAACACCTGCTGAGCATCTAAGCTGCTCGCAGGTGCTGTGCGACGTGATAAACGCGCACGCAGTTCAGTCCAGCTTTTTATCGCTAAATTACGATCAACAATACTGCCGACCAATAATCCAAATAGCGCACCGGGGATATGTGCAATAGCCAGTCCCAGCAATGCGCCTACGATAGTCGCAGGCCAAATCATATACGCGCCAACAACGCTTCAACCTCAACTAAACGCTCGGGCGTACCCACATCAATCCACTGACTGCTAAACAGCTCACCACTCACATCACCTTGACGAATAGCATGGCGTAATAAGGGCGCCAATTTAAAAGCACCCGCCGCACTATCGGCAAACAGCTGTGGATGTAACACAGCAATACCGCTATAAGTGAATGCCTCCTCAGAGGCACTGGGCAACTGTACCTGCTCTTGTTGCAAGGCAAAATCACCTTCAGGATGATGCTCAGGATTAGGTATCAAGACTAAATGCGCTAATCCTTGCAGCGGGCGACGTAAGCTAGAAAAATCATAGTCAGTGTAAATATCACCATTGACCACGACAAAAGGCTGATCACCTAAATACTTCAGCGCTTGGTAAATACCGCCACCCGTTTCCAGCGGCTGTGTCTCACGCGAATAGGTCACCTGCAAAGCAAAACGCTCGCCATCACCCACATGCGCTTCAATTTTCTCACCCAACCAGGCATGGTTAATCACCACCTCGGTGAATCCAGCGCGCGCTAAAGCACGCAAGTGGTATTCAATCAATGGCACACCGGCAACAGGAATCAAGGGTTTAGGCGTATGTAACGTCAACGGACGCATCCGCTCGCCTTTACCGGCAGCTAATATCATGGCTCGCATTATATTTATCTCACTACTGAAAAACTGGCTAAAAGTTGAGCTAAGGGAGCAAGCGCAGGTTGGCGCTCAATCACATGCTGTAAGTAATCAAAAAAACGTGGCACATCGGCAAGATAACGTGGCTTACCGTCACGATGGTAAATTCGTGCAAAAATTCCGATCACTTTAAGATGACGCTGTGCACCCATAAGATCACAATCATACTGGAAGGCCTCGAAGGTCTCTGGCACAGGGATAGCGTGAGCTTGCGCCTTTTGATAATACTGTTGTAACCAGTTTTGCACGCGCTCTTCTGGCCAACTGATAAAAGCATCTTTAAATAAGCTGGTGATGTCATAACTCACCGGCCCCTGCACTGCATCTTGGAAGTCTAAAACACCAGGATTGGGTGTACTGAACATTAAATTGCGTGGCATATAGTCACGATGGACTAACACTCGCTGCTGCTTTAGTGCATTGTCCACCAACACATCACAGGCTTGCTGCCATAAGTACTGCTGTTGTTCAGTAAGGTTTATGCCCAACTCATGCTGCACATACCAATCTGGAAATAACTGCAGTTCACGGCGCAACAGTGCCTCATCGTAAACAGGGAGCTGTGCATCCTCTATATTGATTTCTTGTAATGTGATTAAGGCATCAATCGCTAAGCCAAACAACTCATCGGCATTCTCTGAGTTAAGCACCTCAAGCCACGTGTTCTGGCCCAGGTCAGACAGCACTAAAAAACCACGCTGTAAATCTTGCGCCCAGACTTTTGGCACATGCAAGCCACCTTGCGCTAATAAGTGCGCTATTTTTACAAAAGGACGACAATCCTCCTGTGGCGGTGGCGCATCCATCAGTACTAAATCAACGCTCTGGGAGTGCCAACGAAAATAACGCCGAAAACTTGCATCACTGCTAGCTGGCTGCAGGTTATTTACGGTAGTCTCTGTACAATCTATTTGTTGAGCGATATCGGGTAACTGCTCGGCAAACCACTGCGTTAGCTCGTATAAACGGCTATCCTTGTCATTATTACATTGATTCGGCATGGTAATTCTCCAACGGTGCTGGCCGTTATGTAGGGCATGCTTTATTATCGCTGATCTTTTCCAGCCCTTCGAGAGGCATGCAGGGTATTTCAACCAAGCGCATGCGGGAAGCACGGACACACACTATGGCAGCTAAATATATTTATCGTAAAAAACTCCCCCTATTAGCAACTGGGGCGCTCTGTATCTTACAACCTTTACTCATGAGCAGTAACGCTGTAGCGCAACAGTATGACTGTCAAGCCACCGCCAGTGGCGGCTGGGCATGCAGTTCAAAAGACAGTCAAGTAGCACAACCGCAGCGTCCGCTCAGCGCACCTGTAGCCAGTACTCATAAGCAACCAATAAGTCAAACGCAAAGCACCCACCGCATACCTCGATCTATATCTGCACCGCTTGTATCCGTAAGGGATAGCAAAGGTAAAGGATTGACATCACGCAGCGCCGATTTTAGTCATCTCGACTGGGTGCCGCACGATCAACTCACACCTGCACAACAGGCTGAAGTAAGTCCATCTTGCAGTGGCCGCTACATTGAGCCCTTGCGCCCGGGTATGAACGACACCAGTGCATTTAAAAATGCGCCGCTGTATATCAACGCCGGTGCCTCACGTTATGCACAAACCACAGAAACTGCCACCCTCGCCGGTGATGTAGTGATTCGCCAAGCCAGCCTGCAAGTAGAAGCAGACGAGGCTAATTTATACCAGCAAGACAATATCGGCGAACTGAAGGGCAATGTACGTATCCGTGACAACAATACATTGCTCGTCGGGGATCGTGCAGAGTTACAACTCGATAGCGGTGCGGTTAAAGTTGAGAATGCTGAATATGTGATGCATACAAGTCGAGTTCGGGGTAGCGCGCATTCAATTAAGCGTCAAGAAGATGCGATTATCCGCCTTAAAGATGGCACTTACACCAGCTGTGAGCCGGGCAGTAATACTTGGCATTTAAAAGGTAACAACGTCACGCTCAATCCAACCACTGGATTTGGTAGCGCAACCAATGTCACCCTACGCGTTAAAGATATACCGGTTTTTTATACGCCCTATATCCACTTTCCGATTGATGATCGTCGCCAGTCTGGTTTTTTACCGCCCAGTTTTAGCTATAGCAATCGTAAGGGTGTAGATATTACTACACCGTACTACTTTAACTTAGCGCCAAACTTTGATGCGACCCTCTACCCTAATTATATGGGCAAGCGTGGTTTACTCACTGAAGGTGAGCTGCGTTACTTAGGTAAGAGCAGTGAAACCCTGGTCGGTGGTGCATTCTTAAACGACCGTGAAACCGAGCGCAAGAAGCAGTCTAAATATAAGCAAGACCGCTGGATGTATACTTTACAACACGAGCAAGGCTTTAACTCTCGCCTCTTAGGTACAGTGGATTACACTGACATCAGCGACCCATATTACTTTCAAGACTTACGCAGTAATGTCGTAAGCGGCTCCAACGAAACTCTGGATCAAAAAGCCAATTTAACTTGGCGCGGCAATAGTTATACAGCTCAGCTTGGTGTGCACGCTTATGAAATGGCCAATATTAGCGATATTACGCCATACGATCGCTTGCCACAGTTCACTTTAGACGGCGCATTGCCGTATCAGCCAGCAGGTCTGCAAATGACCTACAAAACCGAACTCACACGTTTTGATCGCTCACTAAAGAAGGGTGATTACTTCGATAAAAATGGTCAACCAACAGCTTGGAATGATACGCGCCTCAAAGGCTTAGACCGTGCTAACGGTAACCGCATGCATATTGAGCCTGCGATCAGCTTGCCGATGAATTGGGGCTGGGGCTTTATTAAGCCAGAAGTTAAATACGCTTATACGCGTTACGATCTAAGCCTAGATAACACAGGCAAAGATGAATTCCGTACTCAAAACAAGACATTTAACAGCAGCCCAGACCGTAGCGTTGGCATTTACAGTGTTGATAGCGGCTTATACTTTGACCGTCAGAGCCAGCTCTTTGGTAAGTCATACCGCCAAACACTAGAGCCGCGCTTGTTCTATCTCTATGTACCCAACGAAGATCAGTCAGATCTACCCTTGTTTGATACCAGCGAAAGCCAATTCAGTTATGCCAGCCTGTTCCGTGATAACCGCTTTAGTGGCAATGACCGCATCGGTGATACGAACCAAGTATCCTTAGGCTTAACCAATCGCTGGTTAGAAGATAATGGTTTTGAACGCCAACGTATCAGTGCAGGTCAAGCCTATTACTTTACCGATCGTAAGGTTTTATTGTCCGGTAATGACTATAAAGATGTTGCAGAGAACACCAGTACCCGTTCACCCTACGCTCTGGACTATATGCTGCGGTTCAATCATGACTGGCGCGTTAATGCGGACTTAATGTGGGATCCTGAAACACACCGTACGCGCTCAGGTAGCGCCATGCTGCATTATCAGTCACAAGATGATTTAAATAAAATTGTCAACTTCGGCTACCGCTACCGTAATGATAGCAACCACTACAATTACGATACTGGTCGCTGGGAAACCGGCAGTGCTGACTACACCGCCCCTAATGGTAAGTTGTACAAAGACTTCTATAAAATTGAGCAAACCGATGCTTCAATTATGTGGCCAGTGGTACCGCAATGGAACGCTATTGCACGCTGGCAGTATGACTACAATCGCAACAGCACACTGGAAGCCTTTGGTGGTTTTGAATACGACAGTTGCTGCTGGAAAATGCGTCTAATCAGCCGTTATTGGGTTGACTATGACGAGCGAAATGTATCGCCACTCGACAACCGTCGAGGTGATCACGGGGTATTCCTGCAGATTATCTTAAAAGGTTTAGGTGGTGTCACTGGTAACAAAGTAGAGACATTCCTCGATGAAGGCATTCAAGGCTACCGTGAGCGTGAAAACAATGCTTATTAAACCCCTATCAGCGTTAATACTGAGCAGCAGTTTACTGGTCAGTACCCTATCTGCAGCGGAGCAACCGCTCGACCGTGTGGCTGCCATCGTGGATAACGATGTAGTCATGTACAGTCAATATCAATCGCGCCTCAAAGAAGTACAACAAACCATCAGTAAGCGCGGCGTTGAATTGCCGCCTGATGATGTGCTGCGCCAGCAAGTGATGGAGCGGCTGATTATTGATGCGATTCAATTGCAAATGGCGGAACGCTCAGGCATCCGCGTCAGTGATGAAGAGCTCAGCACTTCTATGGCAACTATTGCCGAGCGCAACGGCCTGACTCAAAAAGAGTTTGAACAAGCCTTAGCTACCGACGGCTTAAGCTTGCACGATGCACGAGAACAAATCCGTCAAGAAATGATTATCAGCCGAGTACGCCAATACCGTGTCACCGAGCGCATTCAAGTCACCGAGCAAGAAGTACAAAACTTCTTAGCCTCTGACTTAGGCAAAATGCAATTGGCTGAAGAATACCAGCTGGCGAATATTCTGATCCCTGTACCAGACGGTGCAACCAGTGCAGAATTAGATAAAGCCCAAAAAACCGTTGCTACAATCATGCAAAAACTCGCTCAAGGTGGTGACTTTGCCCAGCTAGCTATCACCTATTCTGGCAGTGAAAACGCACTGGAAGGCGGTGATATGGGCTGGCGTAAAGCCGCACAATTACCACCACCTTTTGACCGTCTTATGGGTGAAATGCAAGTGGGTCAAGTTGCAGGACCCAATCGCACTGCAGGTGGCATTATTATGCTGAAACTGCTGGATAAGCGCGGCGGTGAAGCCATGTACATCGATGAAGTGCATGTACGTCATATCTTACTTAAACCCAGCGAAATTCGTAGCCCTGAAGCCACTCAAAAACTTGCCACTCGCCTCTATGAGCGCTTGCGCAACGGTGAAGATTTCAGCACTTTAGCTAAACAGTTTTCTGAAGACCCAGGCTCCGCACTCAATGGCGGCGACATGAATTGGATTGATCCGAGCTCATTAGTACCTGAGTTCCGCACAGAAATGGCGAACACTGCCATCGGTGAATTATCCAAACCTTTTGCAAGCCAATTTGGCTGGCACGTTCTGCAAGTATTAGATCGTCGCAGTACTGATAGCAGTACACAGGTACGTGAACAGCAAGCACTCAACTTATTACGCAATCGCAAATACGATGAAGAGCTGCAAACCTGGTTACGCCAAATTCGTGACGAAGCTTATGTGGAGATTAAAAACTTATGACTTTGCGCTTTGCTTTAACGCCAGGTGAACCTGCCGGTATCGGCCCTGACTTATGCTTAATGTTGGCACATGAAGTACAGCCCTATCCTGTGATTGCTATTGCTAACCGCCAATTACTGAACGAGCGAGCCGCACAACTGGGTTTACAAGTGCAACTGCTGGATGTGCAGCCCGACGCTTGGCCTGATAAGCCCGCGCCAGCGGATAGTCTCTATGTCTGGGATACACCACTGTATGAGCCTGCTGTCGCCGGTCAGCTCAATAAAGCCAACGCCCAGTATGTTTTAGAAACACTGACACGTGCGGGCCAAGGCTGCATTGATGGCGTGTTTAGCGGAATGATTACCGCACCCGTGCACAAAGGCATTATTAATGATGCCGGTGTACCGTTCTCGGGTCACACTGAGTTTTTACAAGAGCTGACACAGTCGCCACAAGTGGTGATGATGCTGGCAACCCACGGCTTACGTGTGGCCCTGGTGACGACACACTTACCTCTGCGTGATGTGGCTGATGCGATTACCAGTGAGCGCATCGAAACTATTACTCGTATTCTAAACGCGGACTTACAGCAGAAGTTTGCGATTAAAAAGCCAAGAATCTTAGTCTGTGGACTCAATCCGCATGCCGGCGAAGATGGCCACTTAGGTCGTGAAGAGTTGGATATTATTCAGCCAACGCTGGAGCGCCTACGTGCTGAAGGTATGGACTTGGTTGGCCCGCTACCGGCTGATACCTTGTTTACTCCGAACAACCTAAAGCAATGTGATGCGGTGTTAGCCATGTACCACGACCAAGGCTTACCGGTCCTTAAACACCGTGGTTTTGGTTCAGCCGTTAATATCACTCTGGGCATGCCAATTATTCGCACCTCAGTGGATCACGGTACAGCGCTGGATCTGGCTGGAACAGGTGAGATTGATACCGGAAGTTTACATATTGCTCTAGAAACCGCCTATCAAATGGCGGCAAGCAAAACCGTCTAAAAGAATAAAACAGCGCCCCCTGCAATAGGGGGCGCTGTTAAACCACTGATTTACTCAAGTGGGCGTAAGCGATACTGTGCCGGTACTTGATCAATCCCTTTGACCGTCACATCTAAGTTCTTCCATAAACCATCTTTAATACCGTAAACACAGCCATAAATCGAGAGTTTCTGGCCACGATGCCAAGCGTTTTGCACAATGGAGGTATGACTGACATTGGCCACTTGCGCAATTGCATTGAGCTCACATAAGCGATCCACTCGCTCTTCTTCTGTTGGCAACAATGCCAGTGCTTCATGGTGCTCGTAATGCAAATCACGAATGGGGCGTATCCAACTATCGGTTAAACCCACTTGTTTATCTTGCATCGCTGCACGCACACCACCGCAACCATAGTGACCGGTGATCAATATATGCTTCACTTTCAGCACATCAACCGCATATTGGATCACTGATAAACAGTTTAGATCGGTATGTAAAACCACATTACCCACATTACGGTGTACAAATAAATCACCCGGTAACATACCTACAATTTCATTGGCAGGAACGCGGGCATCTGAACAACCAATCCACAAGTATTCTGGTGCTTGCTGCTTGGCAAGTTTTTCAAAAAAAGTAGGGTCATCTTGTTTAATTGATTCAGACCAGCGGACATTATTATCAAATAACTCTTGTAGCTCAGGCATAAGTTCCTCTGTTATATCGTGTTACTTATCAAGTATCCGAGGTTTGACAAAACCTAAGGCTGTGCAGTCACAATTTATTACAATTGCTATTCATCTGCAAATAAAGTTGCGGCCATCACCAATGCGTCTTCATGGCCATCGCTGGTTGGGTAGTAATCTCGACGTCGTCCTATTTCATTAAAACCAAAGCGCTCATACAAACGATAGGCCGACTGGTTGGATGCTCGCACTTCTAAAAAACATTCAACACAGCCGCGCTGACTGGCACGTTGCATCAGATGCTCGAGTAATTGCAAGCCCAAACCTTGGCCTTGCTGCTCAACCGCAACGGCGATATTCAGCAAATGCGCTTCATCCAGCACCTGACTGATCACCCCGTGTCCGACATGCTTACCATCAATATGCATTATCCAACATTCATAGCTGGTCAATGCATCGGCATAGAGTTTGCGCGTCCATGGATGAGAAAAAGCAGTCTGTTCTAAGGCAACAACAGAGTCTAAATCGTCAGCCTGCATCAGCCTATAGTTAATAGCATCAGTCATGCTTAACCTGCCAAAGTGCACTGATGGCACACATACTGCGCCAAATATCACGCTTCAATAAAGGCTGCTCCAAGACGCTTTCCAAGTTAGGCAAAGTCCACACCTGCACACCCTCAGTAAAGGGCTGCAGGCTGTATAAGGCTACATCATCTGCAGCACTACCAAAGCGTACCGCTTGACTGCCAACCAGCCAAACACACACTGTCGGTTCGCTACTGAGTTCAACATTTAATAAGTCACGCACACAAAAGCGTGCCGCTTCTGCATTTTGCTCGCCCATTAAATTACCGCTACGCAGCATCGGCCACACCAGCGGTGTACCTTGGCGTAAAAAACGCGGCTGATCGGTCAGACGTGCAGCGCGCAACATATCTTTCAGCAATTGATAATCAGGATCGCGGCTTTGAAACGGCTCACCGGTGGGTAAATCGACCAACAATAAACAGTTACCCGCACGCAATATTTGTAATGCAAAGCGTGGCAGTGGCTGAGCCTGAACTTTAATCGGCTCAGGCTGAGCTGCAATCTCGACCGCTTTAATAGCCTTAGCGCTGCTGTTGGCTGCCTTACTGTTTAAGCCCGTCGCGGCTAAAGCCAATCTATCACGTACCGAGACCCGTCCCTCACTGCGCGCTGGCCGCGCAGGTGGCGCAACAGGTGCAGATAGGGGCGCAGCAGGGCTAGAATCCAGCAGTCGAGCTGCTGGCTTGACTGCTGTCACTGTAACTTCATCAATCGTTTGCCAGTCGAGCAGATAATCACGTGACGGCGCCGCGTTGACTAAAGGCTGGCGAGGCAGCCACACATCCAGTTGCATCGCCTGCAACATCGCTTGGCGGCGTACCTCGTGCTCATGCATCAATAAAATTTCGCTGGTCACACACCATCCACCTGCGGATGTGCTTTATCCGCACCCATATGCATCAGGTTCAGTGCATTGAGATAGGCCTTGGCTGAAGCGATGACAATATCGGTATCAGCGCCATTACCATTGACAATACGACCGCCGCGCTCTAGACGCACCGTCACTTCACCTTGCGAGTCCGTGCCTTGGGTAATCGCATTCACCGAGTATAACTGTAAGGTGGCACCGGATTTTGCAGTTTTCTCAATAGCTTTAAACGCAGCATCAACGGGACCTGAACCTTGGTCATCGCTGGCCACTTCTTTGCCATCCACACTGAGGATGATCTGTGCATGCGGCACTTCACCGGTTTTACTGGCCACTTCCAAGCTCACCAGCTTATAAAATTCCGGTGTTTCTTGGTTTAAGGTTGATGACACCAAAGCCTGTAAATCTTCATCAAAGATTTCATGCTTTTTATCCGCTAAGTCTTTAAAGCGTGCAAAGACCACGTTGAGTTCGGTGTCACTGGCAAACTCAACGCCTAATTCTAATAAACGGCTGCGGAAGGCACTGCGACCTGAGTGCTTACCCATCACCATTTTATTAGCATGCCAGCCGACATCTTCAGCTGCCATGATTTCATAGGTTTCACGGTGCTTGAGCACGCCATCTTGGTGAATACCTGACTCATGGGCAAAGGCGTTAGCACCGACAATGGCTTTATTTGGCTGGACTGGGAATCCTGTAATACCTGAAACCATGCGCGATACGCTAAGGATATGCGGCGTATCAATATTGGTATGCACACCCAACAAGTCGTGACGGGTTTTAATCGCCATCACCACTTCTTCCAGCGCCGCATTACCAGCACGCTCACCGAGACCGTTAATCGTACACTCAACTTGGCGTGCACCGGCTACCACTGCCGCCAATGAGTTGGCCACAGCTAAACCTAGGTCGTTATGACAGTGCACTGAGAAAATCGCTTTATCCGCATTGGGTACACGATTAATCAACTGACTGATCAGATTGGCATACTCATGCGGAATCGAGTAACCGACAGTGTCAGGAATATTAATAGTGCGCGCGCCCGCATCAATCGCCGCTTCAACAATACGACAGAGGAAATCAATTTCAGAACGGCCGGCATCTTCACAGGAGAATTCAACATCTGAGCATAAATTGCGCGCTTTCTTAATCGCCCGTACCGCTTGCTCAACCACTTGATCAGGCTGCATGCGCAGCTTATGTTCCATATGAATCGGGCTGGTGGCGATAAAGGTATGGATACGACCTGAGTTGGCGCCGGCTAATGCTTCAGCGGCACGCTCAATATCGGCATCCAAAGCACGTGACAAGCTGCAGATGGTACTGTCTTGAATGGTGTCAGCAATGGCTTTGACCGCCTCGAAATCACCCTGACTGGCAATCGCAAAACCGGCCTCAATCACATCAACACGCATACGCTCAAGCGCTTTGGCAATGCGCAGCTTTTCTTCTTTGGTCATGGAAGCGCCAGGGCTTTGTTCGCCATCACGCAAAGTGGTATCAAAAATAATAACGCGATCACTGCTGCTCATTGTCTTCTCCTGAAGCTGCCACAGAGTTAAGGGCAGTCAATTTTTAAATCCTTGTGCAGCTTTAATGCGTCCACAAGAACATTTTATAAGTGTGTATGGGTTACAGATTAATACCCTGCTCTGCTGAGGTCTAGCGGCAATTCGTAGTACAGCGCAAAGCCTAGCCAGTGCGCGCCTAAGCATCAGGCTAGAAAGCTATAGGTTGGTGGCTAACTGCGCCTGAATAATATCCAGCAAGCGCTGCAAAGCACCTTGGTTACGTTGCAAAACCTGTTGCCCAGCCTCACACATCTGTTGAGCTTGCTGTGGCTGAGTCCACAACTGAGCCACGGCTTGCGCCAGCTGCTCAGTATCAGCAACCTGCTGCAGAGCGCCGGCTTTAAGCAGCTGTTCAGCAATCTCTAAAAAGTTAAAATAATGTGGGCCGGTTAAAGTCGGTTTTGCTAAGGCAATCGGCTCAAGCATATTATGCCCACCATGCTCAACTAAGCTGCCGCCGACAAAGGCGACATCGGCCAAGGCATATAGAAACAGCAGCTCACCCATGGTATCGCCTAAGAGTACCTGATGTTCAGCAGTCACCGCTGCGGCAGTCGATCGGCGCTGCACCTGCATATTCTGCTGCACGCATAAGCTATAAACAGACTCAAAACGCTCAGGATGGCGCGGTACTAAAATCAATAAAGCATCGGGAAATTGCCTTAACAGTTGCTGATGCGCGGCTAAAATCAGCGCATCCTCCCCCTCATGGGTGCTAGCAGCAATCCATATGGGGCGCTGACTAGCCTGCCACTGTTCACGGAGTGCTTGTGCTTGCAGAGGTAACTCATCGGCAACGCGCAAATCGTATTTAATCGAGCCGGTCACCGTCACCGTTTCAGGGCGTGCACCCAGCTCAATAAAGCGCTGTGCTTCTATTTCACTTTGTACAGCAAACGCACTGACGCACTTGAGCATCGGTGCCACTAATTTTGGAAAGCGGGCATAGCCTCGCGCTGAACGTTCAGATAAGCGTCCATTGGCCAATACCACAGGAATATTTAAGCGTGCGCACTGATCAATATGATTGGGCCACAGTTCAGTTTCCATCACAACCGCCAAACGTGGCTGCAAGCGTTTAAAAAAGCGTTTAGACGCCCAGGGCAAATCATAAGGTAAATAACAATGCTGTACGCTATCACCAAAGAGGCTTTGAATCCGCTCCGAACCGGTGGGCGTCATACAGGTGACGGTAATCGGCAGATCTGGATACAGTTGCTGCAAGGCTTTAACCACAGGTGCAGCAGCAATGCTCTCACCCACCGAGACTGCATGCAGCCAAATACCACCCTGCTTAAATTGAGGCAAAGATACAGAAAAACGCTCATCAATCCGCTGAGCATAGGCCGGTGCTTTTCTGGAACGCAGCCACAAGCGTACGGCAATCAGCGGCACACCAAGGTACAACAGCAAGGTATAAAGGGTTCTATTCATAACGGCAAAGTTTAGCAAAGGCGCAGCGATAATACTGCGCTCGGTTATACTGCTCACATATTTTTTACGAGAGGCTCTTATGTCACTCACTTTAAACACAGATATTGCGATTATTGGCGGTGGCATCGCCGGCTTATGGCTCAATGCGCAATTGCGCCAGCGCGGCTTTAATACGCTGTTAATTGAACAAAATAACCTCGGCGGCGGCCAATCGGTTAAATCCCAAGGGATTATTCATGGCGGTGCTAAATATGCACTGCATGGCGCGCTCACCGGCTCATCCGAAGCCATTGCTGATATGCCGGAGCGGTGGCGCAAAGCGCTCAATGGCGAGGGCGAATTGGATTTACGTGGGGTGCGTTTATTGTCCGATGCACACTACTTATGGTCGCCCGGCTCAATTGCCGGCAATCTGACCAGCTTTTTTGCCAGCAAAGCCATGCGCGGTCGTGTTGATCAAGTTAAAGGCCAACAACTGCCCGCAGCGCTGCAACATAAAGACTTTAAAGGCCGCGTCTATCGCTTAGCGGAATTAGTGCTGGATGTACCCAGTTTAGTGAATCGCTTGGCGGAATTAGCCGGTGACAGTCTCTTGCATGCGCAAAACATTAGCCCACGTTATGAAAACGAGAAATTGCTTGGCGTACAAGCTGATGATTACCGCATTAACGCTCAGCGCGTGGTTTTTTGTGCGGGTGGTGGTACTGAAGAGTTACTGCAAGCCTTTGCGCTGAAAAAACCTGAACAACAATTGCGCCCACTGCATATGGTGCTGGCCAAAGGGCCGGCTTTATTACCCTTGTATGCACACTGTTTAGGCGGTGGTAGCAAACCACGGGTGACCATTACCACCCACCCTGCCGCTGATGGTCAGTGGGTGTGGTATTTGGGCGGCAATCTCGCTGAAGCAGATGGCGTGGCCCGTTCAGAAGCTGAACAAATTCAAGCAGCCAAAACCGAAGTTGCACAGCTACTGCCTTGGGTGTCACACGAGCAGACACAATGGGCCACCTTACGTGTCGATCGTGCTGAACCGGTGCAATCTGGATTAGTGCGTCCTGATAACGCCTTTTTAAGCGAGCAAGGGGCATTGCTGGTCGGCTGGCCCACCAAGTTAGCCTTAGCACCAGATTTAAGTGATCGTGTACTTAAATTATTAGATCGCGATGGTATTCAACCCAGCGCAACACAAAGCTATAGCAATTTACCACGCCCTACCGTTGCATCACCTGTTTGGGAGACTCTGTTTAATGACCCTGCATGATTTTCATCGACCATTGGGTAGCACTGGTTTTAATGTATCACCGCTGGGCCTTGGCACCGTTAAACTGGGCCGTGATCAAGGTGTAAAGTACCCTAATGGTTTTACGATTCCCGATGATCAGCACGCCTTGGCCTTAATCAATCAAGCGCGCGAACTGGGGATTAACTTACTGGATACTGCGCCGGCTTACGGCATCAGTGAAGAACGTCTTGGCCATTTATTACAGGGCCAACGCCAACACTGGGTGATCGTCAGCAAAGTCGGTGAAGAATTTATTGAGGGCGAGTCGGTCTTTGATTTCTCTGGCGCACATACACGTTTTTCTGTGGATCGCAGTCTTAAGCGTCTACGCACTGACCATATAGAATTAGTGCTCGTGCATTCCAATGGCGATGATGTGGCTATTTTGCAGCATGAAGAAGTCTACGACACCCTCAATGCACTGAAGCAGGAAGGTAAA
>DATERS010000122.1:0-25250 GCA_035271365.1 Thiopseudomonas sp. | reverse complement strand
TATAAAGTAGTAGCTAATGTTATCTATGGGAGAATACTTTGAGTCAGAAAAAAATCGCTATATTAGGCGCAGGTCCGAGTGGTTTGGCGCAATTGCGCGCATTTGAAGCAGCACGTCTAGCTGGGGTTAAGGACCTGCCAGAGATTGTCTGTTATGAAAAACAAAATGACATTGGTGGCATGTGGAACTACACATGGCGCACAGGTTTAGACCGCAACGGTGAACCTGTTCATGGCAGTATGTATCGTTATTTATGGTCCAATGGCCCAAAAGAATGCTTAGAATTTGCGGATTATTCTTTTGAAGAGCATTTCGGTAAACCCATTCCATCGTATCCGCCACGTGAAGTTCTGAAAGACTACATTATGGGGCGAATTGATCAGCAAGATATCCGTAAGTACATCCGTTTTGAGTGCCCAGTGCGTTGGGTAACTTTTGATGACGAAACGCAAATGTTTACTGTGACTGTGATGAATCACAAAACCGGTGAGCAAGAAACCAACGAGTTTGATTATGTCGTGGTTGCTACGGGTCACTTCTCCACACCCAATATGCCGTATTTTGAAGGTCTAGAAGAGTTTCCGGGTCGTGTGATGCATGCCCATGACTTCCGTGATGCGCTCGAGTTTAAAGATAAAGATATTCTGTTGGTGGGTGGTAGTTACTCAGCCGAAGATATTGGTACTCAGTGCTATAAGTACGGTACTAAGTCAGTAACCATCAGTTATCGCAGTCAGGCGCTGGGTTACGATTGGCCTGAAGGCATTAAAGAAGTGCCGCTGATTGCTCGTTTTGAAGATGATGTAGTGCATTTTGTTGATGGCAGCAGTCAGCGTTTTGATGCCATTATTATGTGTACGGGTTATTTATTTCACTTCCCGTTCTTACCTGATGAGTTGCGCTTACAAACGCATAACTGTTTGTATCCAGAAAATTTATATAAAGGTATTTTCTGGCAGCAGAACCCACAGTTGATTTATTTGGGTATGCAGGATCAGTATTTCACCTTCAATATGTTTGATGCACAAGCGTGGTATGCACGTGATGTGATTCTTGACAAGATCCAGTTGCCTGAGTTGGCCGTACGTCAAGCCGACGAGCAGAAATGGTTGGCTGAATATGAAAAAGTGACGAATGTTGATGGTGATATCGACTTCCAAGCTCAGTATATTCGCGACTTAACCAATGTGACTGACTACCCTGAGTTTGCTGTAGAAAAGCAGGGTGAGATCTTTAAAGAATGGCAGAAAGATAAGCAAGTCGACATTATGGGCTTTAGAGAAAAAGCCTACCGCTCAACCTTAACCAACACCTTGGCACCTGAATTGCCTGAGCCGTGGTTGGATATTTTAGATGATTCACTTGAGCACTTTTTGAATTTGCCGTTCTGCAGCAAAACACCTAAAAAGAAAGTAAGCTAGTCGTTAAAAAGATGCTTACATTAAAAACGGCGCTGAAGAAATTCAGCGCCGTTTTTGTATATGCGCTGTCACCGAACTCTTACGCTAATATATGCTTTGCGGCTGATAATCTATATAACAGTTTAGAATGTGTTGTTCGCCTCTAAGTAGGTTTATAGATAGAGTGCAAAGGTGGGCGGGAGGCTGGTATGGGCTTTTTAAATATTGGTAAAAAAGATAAGTTGGGTAAGCAAAAGCGTATTGAACACCGTGGCCGTCATCTGCGTGTCAGTCGCACCGGTGGGATTGCTCTGCGTAAGCAGGTGAAAGTTGCTGGCTTAACTGTGACGGCCAATACTAAGCATGGCTTACGCGTATCGAGTCGCGTGGTCAAAAATACACGTGTCGCTCTGCAAAATGGTCGTTTTGTGCTGCAGGGACGTTATGGCAGTGGCTCGACACGCTTGAATCTGTCTAAAAGCGGTGTCACCGTTTCGACACGTAACCCATTGGGCACCTTTAACTGGGTTAAGCCCAATCGTTCCTCAGTCAAAATTGCCGGTGTGCAGTTGCGCGGTAAAAAAGCGGCCAATATTCAATTGATCTATATGCTGCTGTTCAGTTTGATCCAAAGTGTACAAATGGCCTGGCATGCTTTGAAGTATGTGCTGCAATTGATCACCACGCTGGTGATTTGGCTATTTGATCGAGTGCTGTCGATACCTTATGGCTTAGATGTGCTTAAACAGCGTATCAGTCATGCTCGGCTGAAGCGTTCTTTTAAGATGGCACGGCTGTTATTTCAGCCAGAAATCAGTGAGTGGACTCAGTCAGAGTTGTTAGCCGCCATGCAGTTGATTTTGCTTGGCTGGGGTGCTGGATTAACGGCTGATGAGGCTGCACTGCGACTGACTCAGCATATTCATCTACATCCAGAGGATAGGCTTTTATTATCCACAGCCGTAGCTGGGTTAGCAGATATCGCGCAGCGACTTGAGCAGGCGCGTGATCAAGCTGAAGGGCAAACTGCCGCTGATCCGCGCGTTATTATGGCGTTACTCGCTCAGCAGTATGCGGGTGTAGCCACTGAGGATGAGGCGGTAGCAGGTTTATTCGCCGCCGATGAATTGGTTTTAGCCTTGGGTGAGCGCACAGTGATGCAAGATGCCTTAGTGCAGGTGTTTGCAGACTTTGCTGGATTGCGTTTGCAGATAGCGGCGCAAGATATAGCCGCAACGCTTGAGGCAAATCCGCTGCAGCACTTTGTAACTGAAAGCTCTGGGCAAAACCATTCAACACCCGCCTCGGCAAGAAACACATCTGCGCTGATTAATCTGAATACAGCGACACTGCAGCACTTACAAAGCTTGCCGCATATTGGCAGTGAGCGTGCGCATGCAATCATTGCTTTACGGCCGATCTCTCAGTTGTCACAGTTACAATCGATCACGGGTATTGGCCCAGCACGCTTAGCAGCGATCAAAGCTGCAGGTGTCGAGCTTTGATCGTGCTTGGATAATCTAACTACTTAGCTTTTAAAACAGGCTAAGTTGACTCTCTAGGGTGCGTCTTCAGGCGTAATGTGAATGCATTCAGGTGTGCCGTCAGCTTTAAGGCGGCGTTGTAAATACGCACCTTCGAACGTAGCAATCAGGGTATTAGAGCGCGGCACAATGATTTGCGCCACAATCACCGAATCGATGCAATGTTGCTGAACTGACACCACTAAAGGTGGCGTGGTTTGCTCGGCAATCAGCCCCAATAAATGTGTGGTGTTTTGGTGCTTAAGATGCAAGCCACTGGCCTTGCCATCATCTTCTACACCCAGCCATAACTCACCACCTGAGGTGTTAGCGAGGCAAGTCAGTGCCTCGATCAGCTCTCGATCAGGGTAACCGTTGCGATCACTTTTAAATTCAACGGTAAGGCTTTCTGTAGAGGGAAGAACAACTCGCACAGGACTGACCTTCTATAAAATATGTGACACAGCATAAACAGTTGAAATAGCTGCTTAGAATAACAAAAACCAACAACGAACTTCATCTTAACCCAGACAATAAGCTTTGCCATATATGAGGGCAAATCGCGTAGGCTATTGATCATAGAAGATACTTAATATTATCAGGAGTTTTAAGTGCATCAAATCAATCCGAAAAAACTGCTGCACAGTAAGTGGACAGCGGTGCGCCCAGTCAATAAAGAAAAACACTTTTTAGTCACTGAGTTAAAGTTTGATGAAGAGGGCAATGTGATTCATTGCTTACTCGAAGCAGTGATCTCTAATCGAGAAGAAGCCATTGACTGGCAAGACTTAAAAAACACCGAGCATTGGCGTCAAGGTTGGCAGTGATCGGCTGTGTTGGCTGGGTGGTCAGCGCTGGATAAACTGACGGGAGCAGCAGCATGCGTCATCGTGTTTTCACTTATATTACTCGTGCGGATCAGTTGCTGATTCTGGAATATGTAGATGGCCGTTATTTAGAACCGCAAATTCCTGGCGGTACCGTTGAGGTGGGCGAACAACCGGCTGCTGCAGCGTTACGTGAAGCACAGGAAGAAACCGGTTTAACGGCGCTTAAACTAGTCAAGTGTCTCGGTAGTTTTGAGCGTGATCTCAGTGATATAGGTCGTGATGAACGCATTGTGGCGTGGTTTTTTCATTTACACACCCATGAAGCAACTGCAGATAGATGGCAGCATTTTGAATGCGACTCGTCAGAAGGATTGGCGCCCATTGAGTTTGCAGTATCCTGGGTGCCGCTCAATGACTTGCCTAAGCTGGGAGGTATTGATGCCGCGATGTTGGCGCAATTACACGCATCTGTGCGCGAACATGCGCTTAAGTAGGGCGAGGGGTGACAACTTGCCCTACCTGATAGGGCAGTCAATAAGGTTATAATATATTATACTAATATCCTAAGTAAGTTTGCTGCGGTTGTACGTTAATAAGTGCGCTGCAGATAACGAATACAGGGGTCATTATGAAAATTGCAGTCACCAGTCAAAACCGTAAAGTTATCACTGAACATGCGGGTCGTTGCCGTAAGTTTTGGGTATTTACCACGCAAGATGGCGCAATTACTGAAAAAGAATTGCTTGAATTACCTAAAGAGCAATCATTCCATGAGAGTTCAGCACATGAGCCTCATCCACTCGATGATATTGATGTCTTTATTACTGCAGAGATGGGCAGTGGCATGGTGAGGCGTCTTGCACGCAAAGGCATTAAAGGTTTGATTACTAAAGAAACTGATCCAGAAACAGCAGTCTTGCTGTATCTAAAGGGTGAACTGCAAGCTGACGAAACATCCTCTCATGAGGGTGATTGCCAAAGCCATAAACATAAACATTGAGTACTTGGTTAGTCTGCACACTCTGAGTGTGCAGTGCTCAAGTTTGGGCGGTGTTAAGCGCCGCCCAGCTCGATTGAGTAAGGGCGGCTAGCATATGCCCGCTTGTTGAGTCAGGCCGCTTGCTGTATTTAAGCTGTCTGCCTTTATTGTGCGGTTAAACCAACTGGCGCTGTAGAACTTTGCTTAAGTGCGCGAGCGGGCTGACGCTAGGATCGTATTGGTTTTCTGGGGCAATATGGAAGGTTTGTTCCAGCATATATTGACCTGACTCGACACCATGTAAGGCGTGATCAGAAAAGCACACCCAAACCGAGCCGGGCGCAAACGGCATACTGACTTGCTTAGCTTCTTTTTGGTACTGCATATCCGCTTTCATAGAGTCATGCAGTTGCAGCATCAGGTGATCATATTCTGTGCGCAGCGACTTGGTAATACTCAGTGTATGCAGTGCTTTCGCTTGCCAGCGCACATAAGGTTTACTGCGCGGCAGCATGGTTTTAACCATTTCAGCAAAGGGCTCACCGACGCGCCACACGCGCGGTACGCCTTCAGGATTAATATTGCTAAAGACGCGTAAAATACGCTCGCCACGATTGGGCCGTGATGGAAAAGCATCCACATGCATACGGCGATCATCCGCACGCCATGATTGTTTGCGCGCTTCAACGGTCTTTGGACGGTAGCTGGTAGGAGCCTTGCGTAAGGCACCTTGGTATTTTGGCAGCAGACTATGCACCAGTTGTTCTGCTTGCGTGCGATAGCGCTTAAGCATGGTGCTGAGCAGTGCTTGGGTATCCTGATCAGTGGCTGCACCTTTGAGCTGATTATCGCTTGCTAAGCTGATATTGCGTACTTTGTCATCCAGTACGGCAGGTGTGAGCAGTGTTTTTTCACCCTCATCTAAGGTGAAGGGTAGATTAGGGAAGTACAGCACTTTGCCTTGCTCAAGTGCACGAATCCAGCGAGTGTCAGTGTCGGGTAGTTGCCAATCTGTTGCAGGTATTTCTACAATTTGCGAATTCATATCAATAAGCCTTCGTTGTATTACGTTGGCTAATCTTTAAAGCCGAGACCTAATATGTGTGTTAAATGTTATATACATATAGATAATACGTTGTGGCTGCTGACTGCAGCCTGTCTAGCTAGGTGGATTGATCTGTTATCAGGCGGATTAAACTGAGCGGGCGGGGTATCAGGCGGCTTGGTCTTCTTGAGCGGTGCTGTTATTTGACTGCCCCAGTGGCTGGCTTTAGCCGAAGATCAAATACCTGTAGGCTGTTGCTTAATGGACTGTGTGATAGCCAGCGTATTGGTCGCGCGAGTCGTTATTACGTTGCGTAGTGGATGCTGCTAATGCTGTTGGCTGTCGATCGACAGTTTAAATAATCAATAGATCAGGTGTTTTATGCAATTAATTGAAGTGTTACAGCGTCGTTATGCAACTAAGGCTTTTGATACCAGCAAAAAACTACCCGAAGCTGTAGTTGAGCAATTATTTGCTTTGTTGCGCTTAAGTCCATCGAGCACCAATATTCAGCCGTGGCATTTTGTGGTGGCCAGTACCGATGAGGGTAAGGCACGTTTAGCTAAAGGTGCAGGTGGAAATTACAGCTATAACCAAAGCAAAATTCTCAATGCTTCACATGTGGTGCTATTTTGTGCGCGCACGCAGATTGATGACGAGCATTTGCAAAAAGTGTTGGCGGCTGAGGAGCGTGATGGCCGTTTTGTTGCCAACCCTGAAGTCAAAGTGGCGGCGCATAATACTCGTGTGGCTTATCTAAATGAGCATAAATTCACCAACAAAGACGTGCCGCATTGGCTTGAAAAACAAGTCTATTTAAATATGGGCAGTTTCTTGCTCGGTGCCGGATTACTGGAGATTGATGCTGTACCTTTGGAAGGTATTGATCAGGCCATTTTGGATGCTGAATTTGGTTTAAATGAGCGTGATTTAACTGCCATCACTGCGGTTGCGCTAGGTTATCGTGCAGAGACTGATTTTAATGCGTCTTTGCCTAAATCACGTTTAGCTGCGGAAGATATTTTTACTGTGATTTAAGTTGGACTGTAGCGTGGCATAGGGTTTTGTATCAGCCTAGGCCGCGCTCTTTAAATAGCTAGCACCTAGAGACAGTGACAGTGATTAAGGCACACTCAATCAATGCGAATAATTAAAGCGCCGCACAGTTATCAGGAAGAAATCCGCAAAAGTCGTTTTCTTGCGCAAGCCATTTTTCTGCCCAGTGCTGAACACGTAACAGGTTTGATTGCTCAGTTAAGTACGCCCAATGTTTCGCATAACTGCTGGGCGTGGCGCTGTGGCGATCAATACCGTTTTAATGACGATGGTGAGCCCAGCGGTACGGCTGGGCGGCCTATTTTAGCGGCGATTGAAAACCAGAACTTTGATCAAATATTGATCGTGGTGACGCGCTGGTATGGCGGTATTCAGTTAGGTACCGGTGGTTTAGCGCGCGCTTATGGCGGTTGTGCCAATCAAGTCTTACAGACCGCCAGTAGTGAAATCTTAGTGCCACAGACTGTTTTGACTGGGCATTGTCCCTATACCTATTTAGATATCTTCAAAGTGCGCATAGCTGAAGCAGGTGGGGTGGTGAGTGCTGAGGAGTTTGATGCACAGGGCGCCGTCTTGCATTTGACTGTCCCGGATGGGCAAGTGGCTGCATTGCAAGAGACCTTGAGTGAGGCCACGCGTGGTGTCAGTTGTTTAGAAGAAGTTAAGCCGTCTTAAAACAACAAACCGCCCTAAGAGGCGGTCTGTTGTGAAGAAGATGCAGCAATTAACGCCAGTCGGCACGGTCCATTAAACGGATCGCTTCAGCTTGACGCTTACCTGCCACTTCAACAGGAATGGTGTCCGCTTTAAACTCGCCCCAAGCCGCAACTTCTGCAGAGGGCTTAACGCTTGGGTTGGCAGGGAATTCTTGGTTTACGCCAGCAAAGATGCTTTGTGCTTCGTCAGTGGTCATCCACTCAAGTAGTTTGCGCGCTTCGTCAGCGTGTGGTGCATATTTAGTGATACCAGCACCGGATAAGTTGACGTGAACACCACGGTCATCTTGGTTAGGCCAGAATAGTTTTACTTTTAGATCTGGGTTTTGTTTGTGCAAACGACCGTAGTAGTAGCTGTTGACGATACCTACATCACATTGTCCGGCATTGATTGCATCCAGCAGGGCGGTGTCGTCTGAGAACACATCGGTAGCTAAGTTATTGACCCACGCTTTAACCAGTTTCTCGGTTTGTTCTGCGCCGTGGGCTTCAATCAGCGTTGCGGTCAGTGATTGGTTATAGACTTTTTTACTGGTACGTAAGCACAAACGGCCTTTCCAGTTTTTATCAGCGAGTGCTTCATAGGTGCTCAACTCTTCTGGCGTGACACGCTCAGTTGAGTAAGCAATGGTACGGGCGCGCAGTGATAAACCCGTCCACTTATCACCGCTAGAGCGGTATTGAGCAGGGATATTGGCTTTAATAATATCTGAGTCCAGCGTTTGCAAAATACCCATTTGCTCAGCTTGCCAGAGGTTACCGGCATCCACAGTAATCAGGATATCAGCAGGTGTGTTGCCACCCTCAGCTTTTAGACGCGCCATCAGTGGCGCTTCTTTATCAGTAATAAATTTGATTTTGACGCCGGTTTGCTCGGTGTACTTATCAAATACAGGTTTGATCAGCTCGTCGATGCGTGAAGAGTAAACAACGATTTCATCGGCTGCTTGGACGTGACCAGCCATAACGCTTAATGCGAGTGCGGCAAGAATGGGTTTACGAATCGACATGGCAACCTCTGATTTCTGATTGGGGTGAAAGTTTGTAAATGATAGTTAATTGCATTTAGTTTATCAACTAAATCCGCATAAATTTATAATAAACTGTATTTTTAGAGGGCAGACGCGCTGAATAAACGGCTATGACACAGCGTGCTGAATAGGTGCAGGCGCGTTGTTTACGCGCGCTGTACCCCAGAGGATTAAGGCTGAGCGAGGTCAGGTAAATCAGCACCCAAACCAAGCGCATGGCGGATAAATACAGCTTTGGCTTGATCTAAATTATCCATCATCTGTAAACCACTGTTACGTAACCAGCGCAGCGCTAAGGCGTCGGCTTGAAAGAGATGTTGGAATGTCTCCATAGCGGCCATCATGGCTAAGTTTTGTGGCATGCGCCGACGCTCGAAGCGACTGAGGACACGCTCACTGGCAATATCTTCGCCGCGTGAATGAGCGTGCAAGAGCACTTCGGCCAGTACTGCCGCATCTAAAAAGCCTAAATTGACACCTTGGCCTGCCAATGGGTGAATACTGTGCGCAGCATCACCAATCAGCGCTAAACCAGGCTCCACATAGCGCTTAGCGTGGCGCTGGCGCAATGGAATGCTATAGCGTTGGTCAGTGTGCTCAATTGCGCCGAGACGATGCTCACAGGCTTGGCCTAGTGCCGTACAAAATGCTGCATCATCCAGCGCCATCAGTTGTTTCGCGCGTTCTTCAGGGACGGACCAGACAATCGAACACCAATTTTTGCCGTCACTGTGCTGCAATGGCAGTAGGGCGAGTGGGCCTTCATCGGTAAAACGTTGCCATGCCGTCTCTTGGTGAGGTTTTTCACAGCGCACGCTGGTAACGATGGCATGGTGTAAATAATCCCACTCACGGGTTGCACAGCCGGTCAGACTGCGGATCGCTGAGTTAGCACCATCAGCGGCAATCACTAAGGGGCTGCGTATTTCAGTACCGTCATCCAATTGCATTAACCAGCCGTCGGTGCTGTGGCGCAGTTGTTCAACTGTTGAATCGGGTAATAAGCTGATCTCAGAGTTGTGCAGCTGCTCAAGCAAGGCATCTTGGGTCACACGGTTTTCAACAATATGCCCCAGCACATCGGCGTGCACGCTGCTGGCGGAAAAGTGAATCTTGCCGGTACCTGAACCATCCCAAACGTACATATCACGGTAGGGACTGGCACGATGTGTGCTGATGGCAGGCCACGCATTGACGCGTTGTAAAATGCGCTGGCTGGCAATCGATAAGGCACTGACGCGCGGCTCAAAAGGTTGTTCTGGGCTAAAGGGCGTGATGGTCAATGGACTGCGATCGACTAAGACGATATTAAGGCCACTGTCTTTGAGCGCTAAGGCGAGCGTACTACCAACCATTCCCGCGCCGACGATGATTAAATCTGCGTGCATATTAAGGTCCTACTCTGGAGTGGCAGCAAGCTGCGCTGTAGATATCTGAGGTTGGCCGTTGAGCATGCCGTTCTGTGCATAGACAATCGGTTGCGACGCTTGGGTTAGCACAGGCATGGTTTAAGCCTGATCCGATGAGCTGCGTACACCGATGCCCATCGCTTGACGAGCAAACCAACGTTTGGCCGGCGGCAGTAAATCAAGCCCTAATAAACCCAGGCTGCGACCACTCGCTAAGAAGGGTTGGCCGCTGGAAAATAAACGTGTGACACGGTCAGAAAAGCCAATGGTCAGCTCTTGATCAAGCTGCTGGTTTTTTTGAAAACGTTGCAGTGTGGCTAGGTCACCGGGTGTCTGCGGGCCATTTAATATGCAGTCAGCCAGCGCCATACTATCGCGCAAAGATAAATTGTAACCTTGGCCAGCAACAGGGTGCAGGCTGTGCGCGGCGTTACCCAGAACGGCTAAATGTGCGCGCACTTGTTCGCTGCTTTCGATCAGGCTTAAAGGGTACATATAACGCTGGCCCACCTGCTCGATGGCACCAAGGCGGTAACCAAAACAGCTTTGCAGTTCTTGTAGAAATTGCTGCTCGGGCAGTTCATATAAACGCTGGGCTTCCTGAGGTTCACGGGTCCAAATCAATACACAGCGGTTATCAGATAAGGGTAAGAGCGCCATGGGACCATCATCGGTAAAGCGTTCAAACGCCATACCTTGGTGCGGTAATGCTGTACTGATATTGGCAATCAGCGCCGTCTGTCCATAGCTGGTTTTTTGCGCGTGAATACCTTGCTGTTCACGCAAGCCAGAGCGGCCACCGTCGGCTAAAATCGCTAAATCACAAGTTAAACTGCTGCCATCGTCGAGATCCAGGCGGTAACCATCGCTGAGTGCCTGCATTTTTTCGACACGGGCAGGGCAGCGCCATTCGACGACATCACTATCCAGTGCGCCCCACAGGCAATGCCCCAGCCAGGCGTTTTCCACCACATAGCCTAAGGCTGGCACGCCTTCTTCACTAGCGCTCAAGCGTGCTGCAGCAAAGCGACCGCGGTCAGAAATATGAATATCAGTAATAGCTTCGGCATGAGGTGCGATAGCATCCCATAAGCCTAAGCGCTGATAGATTTGCTGGCTGCCATAGGATAATGCCGAGCCGCGAGCGTCATAGCTGGGTTGGTAGCTGTCGCCGGGGGCATAGGGTTCAATCAGAACAATCTTCCACTGCCGTTCCCGTGCGCCAGCTTGTAAGGCTAAAGCCAAGCTGGCGCCGACTAAACCACCACCAATAATTGCGATCTGCACTCGGCTCATGGCTAAGCTCCAGGTTGTTGTGCGGCAGCCATTAAATGTTCAATGTCTGCCACTGTCTTAGGGACTGCATTGGTCAGAACATGGCAGCCGTTTTCGGTGACCACCACATCATCTTCAATACGTACACCAATGCCGCGCCATTGTTCAGGTACATCTAAATTGTCGACTGCAATATAAATACCCGGCTCAACGGTCATGGTCATGCCTGCTTCGAGTGCACGCCATTGGCCATCGACCTTATATTCACCGACATCATGCACATCCAAGCCGAGCCAGTGCCCAGCACGGTGCATATAAAATGGACGGTAGGCATCATTAGCAATCAATGTTTCCAGCTCACCTTGTAGCAGACCCAGCTCTAATAAGCCTGCGGTAATTACGCGCACCGTGGCATCGTGGGCGTCATTCCAACGGTGCTTTGGTGAAATATAATTCATCGCTTCAAGGTTGGCTTGCAGGACCAACTCATAAATGATTTTTTGTTCTGCACTAAAGCGGCCATTGACTGGGAAAGTACGGGTGATATCGCTGGCATAGCAGTCGATCTCACAACCCGCATCAATCAACACTAAATCGCCATCGCGTAACGGGGCGTTATTTTCAGTGTAATGCAAAATACAGGCGTTTTTACCACTGGCGACAATCGATGAATAGGCCGGTAAACGTGCGCCACCTTTACGGAATTCATAGTCCAGTTCAGCTTCAAGGTGATACTCATATAAACCTGCTTTAGAGGCTTGCATCGCACGGATATGGGCGCGACAGGAAATATCAGCAGCCTGTTGCATAGTGGCAATTTCTGCAGGGCTTTTACGCAGGCGCGCATCGTGCAGTAAGTGATCGAGCATCACAAATTCTTTGGGTGGCTGTGCGCCCATCCGCGCTTTGCTGCGAATGGTGTTGAGCCAGTCCATCATTTGCTGATCAAATTCTGCATGATTGCCGATGGAGTAATACACGCGCTCACGGCCTTCAATTAGACCAGGCAAAATGTCATCAATATCGCCAATGGGGAAGGCATCATCGGCTTGATAGTCGGCGATGGCGCCATCTTGACCCGCACGTAAGCCGTCCCAGAGCTCACGCTCAGGATTACGCTCACGGCAAAATAAAACAAATTCACCATGCTCACGCTTGGGAATCAGCACCAACACCGCTTCGGGCTCGGAAAAACCTGACAAGTAAAAAAAGTCGCTGTCTTGTCGGTACGGGTATTCAACGCTGCTGTTACGGGTGCTGACGGCCGCTGCAGATAAAATTGCAATGCTGTTGGGCGTCATGCGTTGCATCAGTTGTTGGCGGCGTTGTGCGTATTCAGAGGTGCTGATTGAGCTCATGCGGTGTGGCTCCTGTAAATTTTAGTGTACGGCGGGTGTTGCGTCTTTGGCGTCGTCAGTGCTCGGCGGCGTGTAGTTGGCGCATTCGGTAAAGAGAAATAATGGTACAACGCGTAGGTACTCGTTGACTTCCATATAGGCGACTTCGCCTTCTTCGTGTTCTTCTTCATCGACTTCAATTTGCGCAACGGAGATTAAGTCTTCGAGAATCTCACGCACGTCTTTAGATATTTCAGTGTTACCAATATTGTTACCAAAGCCACTTAAAAAGCCTTGTGCCCACTGGCCTAAAGCTTCGGTGCGCAACTGCAATGATTCGTCATCGCTGGGCAGTAACAATGTTAGGGAGACGCTGCTATCAGCGATCAGCTCAGTTTTAACCATTTCTTGTAGGCCAAGCAGAGCAGCGTGCAGGCTGCTGGGGACTTCACTGTCAAATAAGTCTTGTGCTTCTTTGAGCCAGCCTTCAGCAGTAAAACCTGCGCCTGCACAGCAACGGCCGAGCAGTAAACCTTGTAGTTCAGCTGGTGAAATAACATGGCCACTGGTGTTGAGTAAGGTGGCAAATGAGGTGTAAGCAGATTGAGTTTGGGGCATGTAAAATCCGAAATAATGGAACTGTTACGTGGTTTTAAGAGTCGTTTATATGATGAGCCTAAGTATATCGCGTTGTTGAGTATGGCGCTAAACACTGATCTTTGCAGCCGCGGATATATTTGCTCACTGATTCACTAGGTTTATCTGATAAAAACCTGCAAAACTCAGCACTTTAATGAAAATGTGTAGGATACAGGTTACAACCTTAAGTTTATTTCTTCGATAGCCTGTATAGCACTGTGCGCGGCGGCGTACGGGCGTTAGAATGATATATATACAAAGTATGTAATATGACGTGGTGAACACTGGAGGGCGAGTGAAAAATACTGATTTACAAGCCTTAGTGCAGGCCGTTGAGCAATTGATTCAACGTAACGCTGAACTTAGCACGCAGAATCAAGTGCTGCGTGAAGAGCGTGGGCAATTAATCGAACAAAACGATATGGCGCAGCAAAAAATTGTCGCTATGATTTCTCGGCTTAAAGCGTTGGAGCAGGACTTATGACTCAATCCCAGACAGTCACCGTACGTATCTTGGATAAGGACTATCATATAGCGTGTCCTGAGCAAGAAAGTGAAAATTTAGAGCGTGCAGCTCAGTACCTCGATAAAAAAATGCGCGGTATTCGGCGTGCTGGAAAAGTGATTGGCGCAGAACGTATTGCGGTGATGGCTGCTCTGAACATCACCTATGAGTTGCACAGTGCACAGCATGCTCAACCGCTGGATGATAAAAGTGCTGAGCAGATACAAGACTTGTTGACGAGTGTGCAGCAGAGTTTAAATAGCGCTGAGTAATCGACTCTTGAGGCACTCAAAGATTTGTGTATACTGGAGACAACTCCCTCGAGTGTTAGCCAGTTGACTACGTCCCTGAGCCGATTCATACCACACTGGGGATTACATTTTTGGACTGGTGTGCATGTCCGCTTGCGGAAAGCCTAAAAGTCTATCGTAATCTCCACCTTGAACTTTCGGGTTCAAGGGCCACGTCGATAGCGGCACTTCTGGGGAGACTTTTTTATACAATGTCAGTGAATACTTTTCGCTCACGAGCCCAATTACGTACTCAGCTACGTCAACAGCGGCGCACTTTATCTTCGAGTCAACAAGCACGCGCGGCATTGCAACTGTTTAGACAGTTAGCCCAGCATCCGCTCTTTCGTCGTGCGCAACATATCGCTTTATATATCGCCAGTGATGGCGAAATTGATCCGCAGTTGTTAATGCGTGAAGCGTGGCGCCGCGGTAAATTCGTATATTTACCAGTTTTGCCCGCTTGGCCAAAAACAGCCATGGCATTTCAGCGTGTGCGTCCGATTCAGCAATGGGAAAAGAATCGTTTTGGTATTATGCAGCCGCGCTGGTGTGCCGCTGATCAGCGGTCAGTCCAGACCTTGGATGTGGTGTTTTTACCCTTAGTTGGCTTTGATCCGTACGGTGGACGTTTAGGCATGGGCGGTGGGTTTTATGATCGTTGTTTTGCTGGATTACATCAATGTGACCGTCAGCTCACACCGCAGCGTATTGGTTTAGCGCATGAGTGTCAGCGTGTTGAGCGTTTACCGCTAGCGCCTTGGGATATTCCTTTGCATGCAGTGGTTACTGATCAGCAGTGGTATAGGGAACTAGCATAGTGTCGCTTGGAAAATTGTCGGTTTCGCTGTGATAGTCGCCGCGTTCCCAAAGGCTTTGTGTGTAACCTGTTGTCACCATGCCTAAGCTTAGGATAATGACTAAAATCCACATTAAATCAGGTTTACGTTTCATTGTTACTTTGCTCTCCAGCACATTGTTAACAGCATCAGCGCTGTTGTTCCAAGCCATCATTTTTACTGCAATGGGCTGTGTTGATCATATCATTGCAACTCAGCAGCTAATGAGTGCTTTTCTTTAAAAAAGTTCAAATATTTATACAAGTATTTTTGTAAACTGCTGCATTAAGTAAATCAGAACAATATTGTCAGACAAAATGGATCTAAAAGCTATAGGTTTACAGGGTTTGCCTAGACGGCTACTAGGCATAAGGTACAATCATTTAATATTTTGAGTGCTGTAGGTGTTGGAACAATGCACAGAGCATCGATTGATCTTTTGAAATTACACATTGCAGTGTTGTCGACGACTGCAATGTTATCTTTTGCTAGGAGCATGCATGTCTACGCATAAAAGTTCGTCTCGTTTATTTCTTGTGCCTTTATTAATGGCCTTGGCTGCCGCCGGTGGCTTTGGTTATTGGAAATCATTACAAGATCGGCTGCCCGACGGACTGTATGAAGGCAATGGCCGCTTAGAAGCAACTGAAGTGCAGGTGGCGACTAAATATCCAGGCCGCTTGGCTGAAGTGTTAGTGGCTGAAGGTGATAGCGTTGTTATTGGACAATTACTAGCCCGTATTGATACACGTACCTTAGAAGCGCAACGCACTCAGGCTCAATCTGAAGTCTTGCGTGCACAAGAAAATGTGGCAGCAGCGCAAGCCACAGTGCATTTACGTGAAAGTGAACGTCGTTTAGCTGGGCAAGATTTAAAACGATTTCGTGAACTTTATGCGCGTGGCCATGCCAGCGGTCAGCAGATTGACCAGCAGCAAGCGCGCTTTGATACCGCCTCAGCAGCTTTAGAAGCCTCTAAAGCTCAAGTACAAGCTGCGCAAGCAACCATTGGTTCGGCACAAGCGCTGGTGGCGCAACTGGCCAGTGAAATTGATGACAGCAGTTTACGCGCGCCGATGAACGGTGTGGTGCAATTACGTTTAGCTGAGCCGGGCGAAGTATTGGGCGCTGGCGGTCGTGTTTTTTTACTGATTGATCCCACAGATCAATATATGAATGTCTATTTGCCTTCTGCAGTGGCTGGACGCTTAGCGGCCAAGGATCAAGCACGTATTGTTTTAGATGCTTTACCTGAGCAACCTTTGCCCGCTGAAGTGGCTTTTGTTGCAGCCAAAGCACAGTTCACTCCAAAAGAAGTGGAAACTCGTGATGAGCGCCAGAAGTTAGTGTTTCGGGTTAAGTTACGCCTGACCGACCCAGCTGCTGTACCGCAAGCTAAACCGGGAATGCCGGGCTCAGCTTATGTGCGCAACTCTGCAGATATAAACTGGCCTGAGCAATTGCAGTAAGGTGCTGATGCCTATCGCAGTGTGTGGATAGGCGTCACGCAGCAAAGCGCTAGAGTGATGTGTATATCTATCATCTCAGCAGAGTGCAGCAATGGATTGGGTTATTAGGTAGAGCAGCATGAGTACAGAAGCAATTAAAGCCGTTGATATTTCGCACCGCTATGGCCAGCAAGTGGCACTGGATGATGTGAGCTTTAGTTTACCGGTGGGCAGTCGTTGCGGTCTAATTGGCCCTGATGGTGCGGGTAAATCCAGTTTGTTGGGCTTGATTTCTGGAGTGAAAATCCTACAGAACGGTGAGCTGGATGTACTGGGTGGACCTATTGACCAGCGTCGTCATCGCTCCACGCTCTATCAACGTATTGCTTTTATGCCGCAAGGTCTGGGGCATAACCTCTATCCGGATTTATCCATTGCGGAAAATATACGTTTCTTTGCCACTTTATTTGGCTTAACGCGTGATGAGCGTGAAGGACGCATGGCCAGTTTGTTGGCGGCGACCGATCTCACTGACTTTATAGATCGCCCTGCCGGTAAATTATCCGGGGGTATGAAGCAAAAACTCGGCCTGTGCTGTGCACTGATTCATGATCCGGATCTATTAATTCTGGATGAGCCGACCACCGGTGTCGATCCCTTATCACGTCGGCATTTTTGGGATTTGATTGAGCAAGTGCGCAGTGACCGTCCGCATCTGACTTTGCTGGTGGCCACTGCCTATATGGAAGAAGCAGCGCAATTTGAGCACTGTTTGATGATGGACTGCGGCCGCTTAATTGCCTCAGGTGCCACGCAAGAGCTGGCCGCGGTGACGCCGAGCGGTAAACTGGATGATGCCTTTACTCATTATCAAGGTGCTAGCGCAACGGGTGTGGAACCACTGAAAATGACAGCGTTTGCGCCTGAAAGTCATGAAGTGGCAATTAAAGCCACGGACCTGACCTTGCGCTTTGGTGATTTTACTGCAGTGCATAAAGTCAGTTTTGAAATTGAGCGCGGTGAGATTTTTGGTTTTTTAGGTTCCAATGGTTGCGGTAAAACCACCACTATGAAGGTGCTGACAGGCTTGTTGCCAGCCACTGAAGGTGAAGCGTGGTTGTTGGGTAAGCCTGTGGATGCCAATGATTTAGCTACCCGTAAGCGGGTGGGCTTTATGTCGCAAAGCTTCTCACTGTATGGCGAGCTGACCGTGCAGCAAAACCTTGAGCTGCATGCACATTTATTTGATATTCCCAAAGATATTGGCGCGCAGCGGGCGCAAGCACTGATTGAACGTTTTGATTTAGGCCCTTATACCAATGAGCAAGCCGGCGCTTTACCTTTGGGATTGCGCCAGCGTTTATCCTTAGCGGTGGCAGTGATTCATGAGCCCGAAGTATTGATTCTGGATGAGCCAACCTCGGGTGTTGACCCTGCGGCACGGGATGATTTCTGGCGCTTGTTGTTTGAATTGTCCCGTGAGCAAGGCGTAACAATTTTCCTTTCCACACACTTTATGAATGAAGCCGAGCGTTGTGATCGTATTTCACTGATGCATGCCGCTAAAGTGCTGGCAGTGGGCACTCCGGCTGAGCTGCAGCAGCAGTTTTCCGGTGAGACCTTGGAAGATGCCTTTGTCACCTGCTTACAAGAGGCGCAAGGTTTAACCGATCAAGAGACTGAAGTCGTTAGCACGGCCACCGAAGCGCTAACCTCCACACCACCGCGCGGCTTTAGTTTGCGGCGCACCCGTGCTTTGGCTGTGCGTGAGAGCAAAGAGCTGCTGCGTGACCGCGTGCGCCTCTGGTTTGCGTTGTTGGGTGCGGTGTTTATGATGATTATTCTGGGCTTTGGTATTTCCTTAGATGTGGAAGATTTAGCCTTTGCTACCCTTGATCAAGACAATACGGCGCAAAGTCGCGCTTATTTGGAGGCATTTCGCGGTTCACGCTACTTTGCTGAGCGTGAACCTTTAGCTAATCTGCAAGATTTACATGCGCGCTTGCAGCGTGCTGACATTAAGTTAGCTATTGAGATTCCAGCGGGTTTTGGTCGGGATTTATATGCCGGTCGCCACCCTGAAGTGGGAGTATGGCTGGATGGGGGCTCGCCATTCCGTGCTGAAACCAGTCGCGGTTATGTCGAAGCAGTCCACCAAGACAGCCTGCAGCGCTTACGTGATGAAGGCAGCGCGGCAATACCTGCGTTGGCACAACCCGCTCGTTTAGAAACCCGTTTTCGTTATAACCAAGATGTGATTAGTGTCAATGCGATTGGTCCTGGGGTAATGGCGCTGATTTTAGTATTTATCCCTGCCATGTTGACCGCGTTGGGTGTGGTGCGTGAAAAGGAGCTGGGTTCAATTACCAACTTTTACGCCACGCCGCTGACCCGTTTAGAGTTTTTACTGGGTAAGCAAATACCCTATTTAGTCGTCAGTTTGCTGAACTTAGCGCTCTTGGTAGGGATTAATATTTGGCTGTTTGGCGTGCCGCTGAAAGGTAGCGGTTTTGCCTTAGCGGTCGGTGGTGTGCTTTATGTATTAGCCACTACCAGTTTTGGTTTGCTGGTGTCGACTGTGACGAAAACACAAATCGCGGCGATTTTAGGCACTATGATTTTAACCACTTTGCCGACTATTCAGTTTTCCGGCTTGATTACTCCGCGCTCATCGTTAGATGGTGGTGCAGCCTTGATGGGGATTTTATTCCCCGCTGGCTACTTCCTCGACATTGCCGTAGGCACCTTTACTAAAGCGTTGAATTTGCGTGATCTATGGCTGCAATGTTTGGCGTTGCTGGGCTTTTTCTTAGCCTTTACCGGCTTAAGCCTGATGCTTTTGAAAAAGCAGGAGGTTTAACTGATGAATAAGCTCTCTCATATTTACCGCTTAGGCATTAAAGAACTGATCAGCCTGCGTTATGACTCAGTTTTGCTGCTGTTTATGTTGTATGCCTTCAGTGCTGCTATTTATATGCCTGCGTCTGGTTCATCGGTGGGTGTGCATAATGCCAGTGTGGCGATTGTCGATGAAGACGACAGCCGCTTGTCACGCCAGTTAGCCGAAGTATTACGCCCGCCAGAGTTTCAAACTCCAGTCATGTTGCCCTATGCACAGATTGACGAAGTGCTGGATAGCGGCCGCTATACTTTTGTGATTAATGTGCCGGTGGGCTTTCAAGCAGATTTATTGGCTGGTAAACAACCTGAATTACAGGTGAATGTGGATGCGACTGCCATGAGCCAAGCCTTTATGGGCGCGGGCTATATGGGGCGTATTTTTCAGCGAGAGTTGCAGCAACTCAGTGGCGGGGTAAGTGAGCAGCCGATTAAGCTGACCACACGTGCGCTGTTTAACAGCAATATGCAAAGCGGCTGGTTTTTGGCTATTATTCAGATTATCAATAACGTCACTATTTTAGCGATTTTGCTCACCGGTACGGCGCTCTTGCGGGAGCGTGAGCACGGTACCTTGGAGCACTTATTGGTGCTGCCACTGACTGCGTTTGAGATTATGTCGGCAAAAGTTTGGACGAGCTTAGTGGTTGTGGTGTTTTGCACTTGGCTGTCGCTGGAGCTGATTGTGAAAAAAGCTCTGGGTGTGCCTTTAGCTGGTTCTATGCTGTTGTATTTGTTTGTCACAGGGTTGTATTTATTTGCCTGTACGTCGCTCGCAGTGTTTTTAACCACCTTGGCGCGTTCGATTCCGCAGTTTGGCCTGTTGGCCATTCCAGTGGTGATGCCGATGCTGTTGTTATCGGGTGGTACCACGCCATTGGATAGTATGCCGGTGTGGTTGCAGTCGGTGATGCAGTTGTCGCCTACCACGCACTTTGTCAGTCTATCTACCGCGATTTTATTTAGGGATGCAGGCATGGCTTTGGTCTGGCCAGAAATGCTGGCATTAACGGCGATTGGCGTGGTGTTTTTCTTAGTGGCGCTGCTGCGCTTTCGCCGTAGTTTAACCTCTTAAATGCGCTGGTTAGCTTGAGCAACAGGCTGTTCATCACGCTTAGATCGTATCGAAATCTAAGCTTGATTAAAGCGTTGACAGAGATCTGTTGCGTCAGCGCTTAGAGGTAGCTTTAGTACCAGCGCTTCTCGCCTTCGGGGCGTTGCTTAAAGCGTTTCATGGTCCACATATACTGATCAGGCCAGCGTTGTACATAGCTGGCTAATACCTGACTCATAGCGTTAACTGCGGTGTAAGCATCAGTGCTGTACATCTCATCCGGTGCAGCTTCTAAAATGACTTTAAAACCACTGCCGTCTTCAAGACGAATCGCATGTAAAAATACTGCGCTGACTTTATCTTGCTTGCCACCGAGCATCCCCGCAACAAACTTACTGGTCAGTGCTGTAGTGCCGAGAAAGGGCACAAATATACCTGAACTGCGACTCGGTTCTGGATCGGCAGGAATACCCACTGAACCACCGGCGCGCACTTCTTTAATGACGCTAATAATGCCTTCACGCGTCGACGGAGCGACGCGGTTACCTTGCTGTACACGCTGAGTTTTCAGCAAGTCATCCAAGGCTTTAAGTTTTGGCGGGCGGTAAAAAATAATTGGCTTACATTGCGCGCAATAAAAATGATTGAGCACTTCCCAGTTACCCAGATGGCTGGTAATACCCACGACACCTTTGCCGCTGGCCAAGGCTTCTTGTAATACTTCTAAACCTTCGACTTCGCGCACATACTGCAAGGTTTTTTCCGGCGGCCAAATCCACGCGCAGGCGCTTTCGGTAAAGGATTTAGCAATACCTTGTAGGCTGCGACCTGTCAGTTGATCCACTTCTTCAGTGTTCAGCTCTGGAAAACAGTGGCTGATATTGAGACGAGCAATTTCACGCGAGCGGTTGGGTATTTTCCACATCAACCACCCCGCAGCGCCGCCTAAGGCTTGTACACCGCGCCACGGTAATAACGCAATCAGTTTTAAAGCACCCAGTGCTAGCTTACCTTTTAAGGCTTCCACGTATGACCCCAAAGACAGTATCAAACGCACTAAGTTACTGGATTTCGCCGATTAAGTCAGCAGGCAAAACTTAAACGAGCTTTTGCCATAGTGCGTAATGCACTTGTCCGCTGCGTTTTTCACGATGCAAACGCCAGGTGCTTGGTACGCCTAAACTGGACGGTGCTTGCTCGCTTTCAGTGTAAATCCACGCGCGCTCATTCAGCCAGTTATTCGCCTCTAATAGCTTGCAGGTCTTTAACAACAGGTCTTGGTGAAAGGGTGGATCGAGCAGAACAATATCAAAACCTTGTTCAGCGTTGGCGCTTAGATATTTCAAAGCATCAACCTGCAATGCTTCCGCTGTATCACACTCTAATAACGCCAGATTAGCGCGCAGGTTATGAATGGCATCGCCATTTAAATCTAAGGCTAAACTTGAGCTGGCACCCCGCGACATTGCCTCTAAAAATAACGCGCCGCTACCAGTAAAAGCATCCAATACCCGCGCACCGCCGATATAGGAGGCTAACCAGTTAAATAGAGTTTCGCGCACGCGGTCAGGTGTCGGACGTAAGCCCGGTGCGTCGATCACCGTTAACTTACGTGAACGCCATTGCCCGCCAATAATGCGTACTTTGCTGCTACTCGGTGCTGCTGCAATAGGTTTCTTAGTCATCAGTGTTGGCGCTCCACAGCAGTAGGTTGTTCTGAGCGCTCAACCGGTTCGGGTAAAGGCAGTTGCTCAACTGTAGGGCCGGCAGTGACAATCACTAACTGATCAGGATTGAGATGACGCTGAAAGGCAGCGTGTACATCTTCTACGCTGAGCTTTTGCAGGTCTTGCATAAAGTCGTTCATCCACGTCAGTGGCATATCGTAGAAACCTATGGCTGCCAGTTGACCGACAATCGCTGAGTTACTGGCGGCGCTGAGTGGGAAGCTGCCGAGGCTTTCACGTTTAGCATTGGCCAGTTCTGTTTCAGTTGGGCCATTGGCGATATAGTCACGCAATAAATCTTGTACTAACTGCAAAGTGACTTCACTGAGTTGCGCGCGGGTTTGCACATTAATCATAAAGGGCCCAGCAGCTTGCATCGGGCTTAAGCCGGAGTAGATGCCGTAGGTTAGGCCACGCTTTTCACGCACTTCTTCCATTAATCGGGTACCAAAACCACCGCCACCGAGAATCTGATTGCCTAAAAACAGCGCTGGATAGTCAGGATCGCCACGTTTAACCGCCAGTTGTGCCAGCAGGATATGGGTTTGTGTGGATGGAAACTCAATATGTGTTTTAGACGCTATATTAGCTTTAGGCTTAGCTGTGATGGCGGCTGCCGTGCCGCGCGGTAAACCGGTGGAGACTTTTTCACTGATAGCTTTAGCTTGCTCGAGGGTTAAATCACCGACCAAAGCAATTTGCGCATTGTTGGCGTTGTAGTAGGTGCGATGAAAATCTTGTAACTGCTGACGAGTCAGTGCCGGTACAGATGTGGCATCTCCGGAGCTGGGTTTGGCGTACGGATGTTCGCCGTAGAGTTTTTCAAATAGGGCTAACGAAGCGAGTTTACCGGGGTTTTGTTTTTCGTATTCAAAGCCTGCCAGTAATTGGTTTTTGATCCGCGCCAATGAGTCGGCTGGGAAACTGGGTTGAGCAGCAATTTTGCTAAACAACTCTAAAGCCGGTGCGCTGAGTTTAGGATCACTCAGGCTACGTAAGCTGATCACCGCCATATCGCGGTAGGAGCCACTGGAAAACTCTGCACCAAGGTCTTCAAACTGTGTGGCAATTTGCCCAGCATTGAGTGCGCCGGTGCCCTCATCCAGCATGGCGCTGGTCAGGTTGGCTAAACCGTAGGCGTGCTGATCTTTGCTGCTGCCGGCGGCAAAAGTTAAACGCAAATCAAACATAGGTAATTCAGGCGCGGCCATAAACAGCACTTTTGTGCCAGCAGAGGTGTGCCATTCTTGAATATCCAGAGTGCGGGTCACCGGATCGTGTTTGGATAATGCCGCTAAACTGCTGATGCGCTGTTCGGCGCTGCTCGATTGCAGTGAGGTGGTGCTGTTTAAGTTGCTGCAACCGACACTCATCAGTAGCGCTGCACTGATTAAGGTGGTGCTCAGCATACGCAGGGCCATCATGGACGTGCCTCCTCTGGGTAAACATAACCGGTGGTCAGTCGAGTTTTCGTAAAGAATTTTTTCGCTGCCGCTTGAATATCTGCAGGTGTCACTGCTTCTAAAGCCGCTAAGTCAGTGTCTTGAATGCGCCACGAGAGGCCGACACTTTCCAGTTGGCCAATTTGCGTGGCTTGGCTGGTGATCGAGTCTTGCGCGTAGACTTCTGCAGCCACCACTTGCGCACGCACACGGGCTAATTCGGCGGCGGTTGGCGGTGTATCTTGCAGTTGCTTGAGTTGCTGCCATAAGCCGGCTTCAACCTCGGCGATGGTTTTGTCTTTTTGTACGTTGGGCGTAGCAGATAAGATAAATAAGCTGTCGCCCCGTGAGAAAGCGTTATACCAAGCCGATGCTCCAGCCACTAACTCTTGCTCACGTACCAGTTGTGTGGGAATACGGCTGCTGCTGCCACCATCCAGTAAAGCGCCAATTAAGCGCAGCGCATGCACTTCGGTGGCGTTTTTGCTGCTGGCGAGGCTGGGTACATTAAAGCCCATCATGACGCTGGGTAACTGGGTTTTGAGATATAGAGTGATACTGCGTTCGCCCGGCTCATCCAACTCCAGTGGTTGCTTGGCTGCAGGGGTAGGGCGTGCGGGGATTTTGGCAAAGTAGCGGGTGACTAAGGTTTTGATCTCATCGGGCTGTACATCACCGACAATCACTAAAGTGGCGTTATTGGGTGCATACCAGCGCTCATGCCATTCACGTAAATCAGCAATGGTCATCCGATCCAGGTCATGCATCCAGCCAATGGTTGGAATATGGTAGCCGCTGGCAGGGTAGGCTAGGGCTTTAAAGCGCTCATAGGCTAAACCGCTGGGGCGATCATCGGTGCGCATACGGCGCTCTTCCTTGATGACCTCGATTTCCCGAATAAACTCATCTTCCGGCAAGGTCAGGCTGGCGAGTCGATCAGCTTCCATTTCTAGGGCGATTTCTAAGCGGTCACTGGCCAGCACTTGGTAGTAAGCCGTGTAGTCATCACTGGTAAAGGCGTTTTCTTCAGCACCCAGTTCACGTAAAATGCGTGATGATTCACCTGGGCCTAATTTGCTGCTACCTTTGAACATCATATGTTCCAAGGCATGGGCTAAGCCGGTGCTGCCTGGGGTTTCGTAGCTGGAGCCGACTTTATACCAAAGCTGGCTGACGGCAACGGGCGCGCGGTGGTCTTCGCGAACGATCACCTTAAGTCCGTTGTCTAAACTAAATTCGGTGGTTGCGCTTTGCGCGACGGCGGGTGTGATAAACGTACTGGAAAGAAATAGGGCGATGTAACCTAAGTATATTTTCATATATTGACCTTTTAAACTGCGCTCTGAGTTTAGCTACCAAGTGCCTAGAAGTGCTAGGATACGCAACCATTTTATTAACAACCATATCTGTGTGGCATTTACTGTAAATCAATACAGATAGGGTGAACTGCTGAGAAAGCCTATTCTATGTTTGGTTCCGGCGACGACAAAAAATCAAAACAACCAGCGCCTGACGCTGATTCCGAATTATCGACAGACCAACAGAATGATGCTGCACCTGCAGCCCCTGTAAAAAAAGGTCTATTTTCCTGGTTTGGCCGCAAAAAAGCACAGCCTAAAACTGAGCAGCCACCTGCTGTTGAGCCTACGCCAGTTGCTGAGCCTGAGCCAGTTGCAGAAAGAGAGCCGCTTGCGCCAGAGCCTGAAGCAGAGCCGGCAACTATTGCTGTGCCTGAAAAACCTGAGCCGGTTATCATTTCTGCGCCAGAGCCAGAGCCAGAGCCAGAGCCAGAGCCAGAGCCAGAGCC
>DATERS010000121.1:0-5879 GCA_035271365.1 Thiopseudomonas sp. | reverse complement strand
GATGCACAGGCGCGCATGGTGTTGCACAGCCGTTTATGGCGTATCCGTAATAAGTTGATGCGTATGCTGGGTTATCCTGGACGGGTGGTGAATTATTCGCCAGCTTCTCTTGCACAGCTACCGCAAGAGATAGCCGTACCTGAGATTGTTGCTGTACCTGAAAAACCTACGGTCACTATTGTGATCCCTGTATATGGTGGCTTTGACGATACGCGCAGCTGCATTGAGTCGGTGCTGGCGAGTACAAATACACTGCCGACTGAAGTGGTGGTAATTAATGACGCTAGTCCAGAGCCTGAGCTGGTTGACTGGTTGAACGCCAATGCGCAGCGTTTTACTTTGTTGCATAACGAGCATAACTTAGGCTTTGTTGGCACAGTCAACCGCGGTATGGCGCTGTATCCACACAATGATATTGTGTTGGTGAACAGTGATACTGAGGTATCCAGTGACTGGTTAGATCGCTTGCAGGTAGCCGCTTATAGTCATCCTCGTATTGGCTCAGTCACGCCGTTTTCCAATAATGCCACGATCTGCAGTTACCCTATCTTTTGTGAAGATAATGAGCTTCCAGAAGGATATACGCCTGCTGAGTTGGATCAGGTTTTTGCCGAGGTCAATGCCGGCCAAATAGTTGATATTCCTACTGCGGTTGGCTTTTGTATGTTTATCCGCCGTGACTGTCTCAATGATGCCGGTGCATTTGATGCACAGCTGTTTGGGCGTGGTTATGGTGAAGAAAATGAATTCTGTATGCGTTCTGCGCAGCGCGGTTGGCGGCATGTCTTAACCGGCGATACCTTTGTGTATCACAAGGGTGGCGTCAGCTTTGCTGAAACTCAAAGTGAGCATCAACGTCACGGCCATAAAGTCCTGACGCGTTTGTATCCGCAGTATGATGCAGTGATTCAGCAGCATATTGCTGAAAATCCAGCCCGCTCAATGCGTTTTGCTGTCGATGCTGCATTGGCTAAGCGCAGTGATTTACCGGTTGTTGTGGTGGTTAATCATTGCCGTGGCGGTGGCACTGAGCGTCATGTATTTGATTTTGCCGCTCAGCTTGAAGGCCAGGCCCATGTGTATTTATTGACGCCTGAGTATGAAAATGGACCTGCTTATTTACGTCCATTCTCTCAGCCGCAGCGTGCAGGTTTGGTGTTTGATCCGCACACACAAATACAGCAGTTAACCAATACATTGCGCTGGATGGGTGTTGCGCGTTTGCACTACCACCATACGATTGGTATGCCACAGTCGATTTTATTATTGCCAGAAAGCTTACCCTGCAGTTATGACGTTACCGTGCACGACTATTATTTAGCGTGCCCGCAAGTGACTTTAGCGGATGAAAAAGGGCGTTATTGTGGTGCACCTGACGAAGAGGGCTGTAATAAGTGTTTATCAAAACGACCCGCTCCAGATAATGTGAGTATCGAGCAGTGGCGTCAATTTGGTGGGCAGTTTTTAAATGGCGCAGAACGTGTATTTGTGCCGAGCTATGACACCTTGCAGCGTATGCAAGGTTACTTCCCTGCGGCTAGTTTTATTCTAGCGCAGCATGAACCATCACTAAAACCGATCGAGGTGAGTTTACCTTCTCGTCGTTTGGATGAGCCTTTACGGATTTTAGTGCTGGGTGCATTGAGTGTCTTTAAAGGTGCTGATGTTCTCGAGGCCTGTGCATTACAAGCCCGAGCATTGCGTGCGCCTTTAGAGTTTCATTTGCTCGGTTTTGCTTATCGAGCGTTGCGCACTAAGCCGTTTAGTCATCTGCAGGTGCATGGCGCGTATCAGGATGCTGAAGTGGCTGAGCTGATAGCTGAGATTAAGCCGCATGTGGTTTGGTTTCCGGGTAGCTGCCCTGAAACCTACAGCTATACATTATCAGCCGTATTAGAAGCTGGTTTACCTGTAGTGGCTTCAAATATTGGCGCTTTTCCTGAGCGTTTAGCGGGTCGTGAATGGACTTGGTTGGTTCAGCCTGATCGTTCTACAAATGATATTTTGACGCATTTTTTAGAAGTTCAGCGCATGCTGACCCAGAAAAGTATGCCAGAGCTATTGCCTGTTATTGATATGGGCTCTGCTGACTTTATATATTCTGCAGATTATACAGCAACCATTGAGCAGCCCAAGTACAGTGAGATAGTGCCATTCGCACTGCATGATATATGGCGTACGCTGCCAGCGTTGCAGGCTGATGTTGCATTTTCTGATGTGCGTTCACCTTTTGTTCGTAAGCTGTTGCCTGTTGTTTTGCATAATCAGTGGCTTGGGCCTTTAATTGCACGTATGCCAGACAATTTGAAACAAAGTATCAAGAGTCGGCTCGGTTCCTAGTCATTCCAATAGTCGGTGCTGTGGTTTTATAGGTGTATAATCAGACGTTATTTAGCATATACAGATAAAAGGTGAAATCCGCTATGCAGCATTTGGGAGAGTGGTTGGTCGCTGCCAATAAGTTATCAGATGCTGATTTGCAGCGTGCTACCCAAGTGCAAAAGTTGTCGGGTGGCAAGCTGACGCAAATCTTAGTACGCCTAGGCTTGGTTGCAGAAAAAGATATAGCACAGCTTTTAGTCGAGCGATTTGGTTATCGCTTGTTAACGGCGGATGAGTACCCGCAAGAGCCTGTGCTGGCTGACGATGTAATTTCTAAAGCATTTATGCGTGAACAGCTGGTACTGCCTGTGGCTGATGATGGTAAGACAGTACAAGTGGCCATGCTTGACCCTTCCGATAGCTTTATCTTGCACGCTTTGGCCATGGCAACCGAGCGTACAGTCGAACCTGTTTTAGCGCTCAGCTCTGAGCTGGAAAATGCTTACGAGCGCTTATATGGTGCAGGTGCTGCGCAGCGTGAAGAAGATGACGTTTTAGCTGAGTCAAACTTGTCAGCAGGTGTGGATGACGTTGAGCGCTTGCGCGATATGGCCAGTGAAGCGCCGGTGATTCGACTGGTGAACAGTATTTTTTCTCGTGCCTTAGACAGTCGCGCTTCAGATATTCATATTGAGCCTTTTGAGCATCATTTATCGATTCGTTTTCGCATTGACGGTGTACTGCAAGAAGTTGAGACGCCAGCAGCACAATTAGCGCCGGCTGTGATTTCGCGCTTAAAGATTTTATCAAAGCTGAATATCGCTGAGCGCCGCTTGCCGCAAGATGGCCGGATTCAGTTGCGTATGCAAGGGCGACCCATTGACTTACGGGTTTCTACAGTACCGACCATGCACGGCGAAAGTGTGGTGATGCGGATTCTGGATAAGCAAAGTATCAATTTAGACTTGGATGCAATTGGCTTATCACCACAGATTTTAAAAGATTTTAAAGCGGTACTGGCACGCCCGAATGGGATTTTCTTAGTCACAGGACCAACCGGTAGTGGTAAAACCACCACGCTGTATGCGGCGCTGAGTCGACTGAATACCATTGATCGCAAAATTCTGACTGTTGAAGATCCAGTTGAGTATCAAATTGAAGGGGTCAATCAAATTCAAACTGCCAGTAAAGTCGGTTTGAATTTTGCGAGTGCTTTACGTTCGATTTTGCGTCAAGACCCTGATGTGGTGATGATTGGTGAGATTCGAGACAAAGAAACTGCCGGTATTGCTATTCAAGCAGCTTTGACTGGGCATATTGTGCTCTCGACCTTGCACACTAATGATGCGCCCAGTGCCATTACCCGTTTGTTAGATATGGGTATGGAAGATTACTTGCTGACTTCAACAGTGAATGCGGTGATGTCACAACGCTTGGTGCGTGTCTTATGTCCGCACTGTAAACAACCGCACAGTCTTAACGCGGAAGAGCTCAGCAATATGGGTGTCGGTCATATGGTCGATGCTGGACAGTCCGTTACGGTATACGGACCGACGGGTTGTGATGAGTGCGCACATACTGGCTATCGCGGACGTATGGGTATTCACGAATTATTGTTGATGAATGATGAAGTGCGCCATCAGGTTTTACAGCGCGTCAGTAGTGAGCAAATTTATCGTACAGCACGAGAGCATGGCATGCTAAGCATGTTTGAGGATGGCTTTAGTAAGGTTCTGGCTGGCTTAACCTCGACTGCTGAAATTTTGCGTGTTGCGCAGGCTTCTCGATGAGGTATCAGCATGGCTTTTTTTAAATACCGTGCTGTTAATGCATCAGGTAAAATTGTTGATGGCGTGATGGAGTTAGCTTCGAGTGAGTTGGTTATTGAGGCATTAAGCCGAGATGGTTTAATGGTTCTTGAAATCAATGCAACCCGTCAACCTGCTGTTAAAGGTGCTAAAAAAAA
Source organism: Thiopseudomonas sp. (assembly GCA_035271365.1). Taxonomy (GTDB): domain Bacteria; phylum Pseudomonadota; class Gammaproteobacteria; order Pseudomonadales; family Pseudomonadaceae; genus Denitrificimonas. The sequence continues at coordinate 1,591 of DATERS010000121.1, read as the reverse complement.
GCGCAGCCGTAAAAAAGGCAACGAGCGTGACCGTGTATTGCACTTCACGCGGGAGTTGGCTGTGATGCTTTCATCGGGCTTGCCACTGGACCGCAGTTTAAATATTTTAGAGGGGCTGAGTGATGAAGGTGCTGTAGAATTAATTCAGCATATTCGTAATGAAGTACGTAAGGGTAAATCGCTGGCTGAGGCTTTTGCTGGGCGTTCTGAATTCTCTCCTTTTTATATCAATATGATTCGTGCCGGTGAAGCCAGCGGTAGTTTAGAAGCATCTTTAACGCGTATGAGCGAGTATTTAGAGCGCGCCAAAGCCTTGCGTAAGATGATTGGCTCGGCCTTGACTTATCCGCTGATTCTATTATCCGTAGCTGTGTTATCACTGGTATTTTTGCTGGCCTATGTGGTGCCAAGCTTTGCTGATTTATTTACTGATATGGGTGGTGAGCTACCGACACCAACGCGTATTGTGATGAATATGGGCGACTTTATGGCCGATTGGTGGTGGTTAGTGATCGGTGCTTGCGTTGGCTTATTTTACTTTTCTAAGCGTTTATTTGCACAAGAAAATTTTCGTGAAAAGTTTGACTTAAGTGTTTTGTCTTGGCCGTTAGCAGGCGATTTAGTCCGTAATCTGGAGATCACACGCTTCTCAAGAACCTTAGGAGTTTTACTGCAGGGTGGCGTGCCATTAGTGGCGGGTTTAGCTATTGCACGAGAAACTGTCAGTAATCGCACGTTACGTAAGGAACTTGATACCGCTGTTGGTGCTCTTAAAGAAGGTAAATCGTTAAGTGCCTCTTTATTGGCGGGTCAGCAATTTCCTGATTTAGCCTTGCATATGATGCAAGTGGGTGAGGAAACCGGGCAGCTTGAAGAGATGCTGCTTAAAGTCGCCAACTTATATGAGGATGAAGTGAGCACTGTCACGCAGCGCTTACTGGCATTACTCGAGCCCATCTTGATTTTAAGTCTTGGTGTCTTGATTGCAGGGATTATTGTCTCCATCTTACTTGGAATTTTAGGTGTGAACGAGTTGATTGGCTAAGCTGTTAGTCCCAATAACTGTGTGGGCAGTGGCCTGCAATGTTTAAGTTTATTTACGAGGTTTATGATGAGAAAATATGGACAACGTCAGCGTGGTTTTACGTTGATTGAGTTGCTGGTGGTTTTGGTTATTTTAGGACTTTTAATGTCCGTAGTCGGCCCGCGAGTCATGAAATATGTGGGTGGAGCCAAAACAGATACAGCGCGCATGCAAATTCAAGAGCTTGCAGCAGCAATGGATATGTATAATTTAGAGGTTGGTCGATACCCAGCACAAGATCAGGGGCTACGCGCCTTGATTGAACAACCAGCAGGCGAAGCTCGCTGGAAAGGTCCTTATCTACGTAAATCAACAATTCCTAATGATCCTTGGGGTAATGACTATGTCTATCGTTTCCCAGGACAGCACGGTCCATTTGATCTTCTATCCTTAGGAGCAGATGGTCAACTGGGTGGTGAAGGTGAAGATGCTGAAATTGGTAGCTGGGAGTAAGCGAGCACCACAGAAGCCAAGAAGTTATGCAGGCTTTACTCTTATTGAGATGCT
>DATERS010000120.1:0-4200 GCA_035271365.1 Thiopseudomonas sp. | reverse complement strand
GTCGCAGCTGGCTCTGTGGTAAAAGTTGACATTCCCGAGTGGAAATTAGCTTCTGGTAACCCAGCAAAACCTATATGTGATGTTCGAATTCTTCGTATGCCGAGCAATCCTAAAGAAAAAGCTTATCCATGGCGTAGCCGTTTTCATCGTGGTTATCCGCAAGAAGTGATACAGGCATGGATGGATCAGGCACAAGCAATGGAGAGTAATAAATGATCCCCTTCCTCGACCTCAAAGCCATCAACGCCCAATACCGTGATGAGCTTATAGAAGCCTGTACCCGTGTTATCGACTCTGGCTGGTACATCGCTGGTAATGAACTTGCACAATTTGAACAGGCGTTCGCCAGCTACTGCGGCACTAAGCACGCGATTGGTGTGGCTAATGGCCTTGATGCACTGATTCTCACCCTGCGCGCGTGGAAAGAGTTGGGCAAGCTCAAAGACGGCGACGAAGTGATTGTGCCGTCCAACACCTACATTGCCAGCATTTTAGCCATCAGCGCCAATGACCTTGTGCCGGTGCTCGTTGAGCCAGATGTAGCCACTTACAATCTATGCCCGAAACAAACCGAAGCGGCGATTACCGCTAAAACACGCGCCATTCTCCCTGTGCATTTATACGGCCAGTTAGCTGATATGCCCGCCATTATGGCTATCGCCCAGCGCCATAACTTACTTGTGCTAGAAGATTCTGCACAAGCCCATGGAGCAGAACTAAACGGCAAAAAAGCGGGTAACTGGGGCGATGCCAGCGGTTTTAGCTTTTACCCAGGTAAAAACCTCGGTGCACTAGGCGATGCCGGTGCAGTCACGACCAATGATGACCAACTCGCCGAAACTTTACGCGCACTGCGCAACTACGGCTCACACGAAAAATATAAAAACCTGTTCCAAGGCACCAACAGCCGTCTTGACGAAATACAAGCAGCGATGCTCAGCGTCAAGCTAAAACACCTAGATACAGAAACAGCACACAGAAGAAAAGTAGCTGACGCATACATACAAGGCATCAACAACACAGCCGTAACTTTACCCCTCACGCTTAACGCTTCACCCCTAACTCGTGAGAATCACGTCTGGCATGTGTTCGTCATCCGCTGCGAGCAACGCGAAGCCCTGCAAAAGCACTTGTTAGAACACGGCATTCAAACCTTAATCCACTACCCAATCCCACCGCATCAGCAGCAGGCTTATAAAGAGTGGAATATGCACAGTTATCCAGTGTCGGAGCTGATTCACCAGCAAGTCATGAGCTTGCCAATGGGGCCGACGATTACGATGGATGAAGTTAAAAAAGTGATTGCAGCCATAAACACATTCAAAATTTAAAATTACTCATTAAGAATTAATCCTGTGACACTGATAAAAACCAGCCTGCTTAACGGCATTGCGGTAGTGATAAAAATGCTCACCATGCTTGGGCTCAACAAGATACTGGCTATCTACGTTGGCCCTGCAGGCTATGCGGCGATTGGTAACTTTCAAAACGCTGCACAAATGATCACTACCTTTGCCAGCGGCGCGATTAATACCGGTGTAGTGAAATACACCGCTGAATACCATGACGATGAAGAAAAGCAACGGCAAGTGTGGCGCACTGCGGGCACAATTGCTGTGCTGGGCTCAGTCATTACCGGAATAGGTGTAGCTGTATTCAGCAAGCAAATCGCCCAATGGTTTTTGCAGGACGAAAGTTACAACACGGTTTTTATCTGGTTTTCAGTCACGCTGGTTTTCTTTATTTTTAATACGCTGTTACTGGCGATATTAAACGGTAAAAAAGAAATTCACCGTTACATCATTGCTAACATTGCAGGCAGCCTTTTTTCATTGGCCGTCACCAGTGCCTTAGCCGTCCAGTTTGGTCTACATGGTGCGCTTACAGCACTGGCTATTCATCCATCCTTTGCTTTTATTATCACGCTGTACCTTTGCTATAAGGCTGATTGGTTTAAATTCAGTTATTTATTTGGCCGCTTAGATAAGCAAGTTGTTTTAAACCTAAGCAAATACACCGCCATGGCACTCACCAGTGCTGCCTGTGTGCCGGTAAGTCATATCTTAATTCGTACGCACCTTGCCGATACCTTAGGGATGGATGCTGCAGGTTACTGGGAAGCCATGTGGCGCTTGAGTGGCGCTTACTTAATGTTAGTAACTACCACGTTAAGCCTGTACTACCTGCCTAAGCTATCAGAACTGAAAGATCCAAAAGAAATAAAGGCGGAAATCCTACAAGGCTATAAGATTATCCTCCCTGTAGCTGCTGCCTGTGGTTTAGTTATCTACTTGCTACGTGACTTTATTATTGGAGTTTTGTTTACATCTGACTTTATTCCGATGCGTGATTTATTTGCGTGGCAGATGGTGGGTGATACGTTAAAAATTGGCAGCTGGATACTTGCTTACCTGATGCTAGGTAAAGCCATGATGAAGTTATTTATTGCCAGTGAGATTGTGTTTGCAGCAGGGTTTTATGGTTGGACGTATTTTTTAACAGGTATGTACGGTTTGGAAGGTGTCACCATTGCGCATGCAATAAACTACGCAATATATTGGGTGGTGATGGGTGTGTTTATTGGTAAAACCGTTCTAGGAAAACCATTAGAGTCTCATGCCCAATAACTACTTATCCCTCTCACCCACCGACTTCGAAACCCTCGCCGCCGATATCTTGTCTGCGCTGCACTCTGTGCATTTCGAACGCTACGGTGAAGGCCGCGATGGTGGGGTAGATGGTAAGTTTGTAACAAGTGATGGTGGTATATGGATAGTGCAGGCTAAGCGCTATCGAGATGTAAAAGCACTGTTACGGCAAATGGAGCATGAGCAGAAAAAAATGCTGCAACTGCCCCAGACTCCAGCCCGCTACTTTTTGGTTACTGCCTGCTCATTAAGCCCAGCAAACAAAGCAGCCATTCAGCAAGTCATGAGGCCGTTTATTTTATCTACGGGCGATATTTATGGCGCAGAAGATTTAGATGCGTTACTTCACCAGTACCCGGCTATTTACCGAAAACATCATCGGTTATGGTTGCATGGTGTCGAACAATTAACCCAGTATTTGCAACGTGCGCATTACATACGAGCAGAGGCCACATACGAGCGTATTATTCACGAGTCCAAAAGTTATGTTGCGCACAGTGCCGAGCATGCAATCAATCAGCAACTAGCCACGCAGAACAGTTGCTTGATTGTGGGTGACCCCGGCATCGGCAAGAGTGCCACCGCTGGGCAAATCGCTTTACGTCACCTGCTCGAGACACCCCAAGCAGAGCTGATTTGGATTGATGACCGTAATTTTGAGCAAGCGCTACAACTGATCCGTACTGATAGCCCGCAAATTATCGTGATGGATGATTTTTTAGGCGCTACGTTTTTGCATGACGATGGCATACTTGCGTTTCAGCGCGATTGGCAGGCTTTATTGCGTACCGCCCAGCGTGCAAATGGGCGGCTTAAACTCTTATTCACCACACGCAACTACATACTTGAACAGACACTTGCGTAAATCGATGATAGCCAACCGCTGATTGCTGAGCTGTGTCAGCGTGCTGTGTATATTGAGCATAACAACGCTACTAAACTAGAAATCACCTCATTAAACATATAAATCTTATAGATATAAATACAATGACCGAACAGCAACCTTTAGTATCCATAGTTATCCCTTGCTATAACCATGCACAGTTTGTACAAGAAACGATCCAGAGCGTTATAGATCAAGACTACGAAAATATTGAACTGATTATTATTGATGATGGTTCAAAGGATAATTCTGTTGATGTTATACAGGAGATAATTCCTGCTTGTAAAGAACGATTTATAAGGTTTGAATTTAGGTTTCGACCTAATAAAGGTCTGTGCGCTACATTGAATGAAGCTTTGGAATGGTGCGAGGGAAAGTATTATTCTGCAATTGCATCAGATGATGTAATGATAAGCGATAAGTGCAGTATACAAGTTGAGTTTTTTATCGAAAACCCTGAGTACGATGCTGTTTTTGGTAGTGCATATATTATTGATAATAATGGAAAATTAATAAGAAAAAATAAGAAGAAATCGGAAGATGTTACATTTAAAGACTTATTTCTAGTAAAAAAGATGGTGTCCGCGCCAACTCAAATGATTAAGCTAGATGCAATAAAAAGCGCCGGAGAATATCCGGTTGGCGAATATATAGAAGATTGGTATATGT
>DATERS010000119.1:0-31348 GCA_035271365.1 Thiopseudomonas sp. | reverse complement strand
TACATCAGCATTGATGCTCCACTCGCTCGCGCACTGCTAGGCAAATCACTGGACGCCGAAGTCAAACTCATTACACCCGAGGGTGAGCGTGAGTTTTATATTACCGCGATTGACTATCAATAAAAAAGCCTTAAACATCAACAACTGAACACAAAAAAGCCGCTATCTGAATAAACAGACAAGCGGCTTTTTTGCAGATTACAGTGCGGATTTATTTCTTTTGATCAACCACTAAAGCATGCTTCACTTCTGTATCTGTTGTGTCAACCGAGATGGCCAAACTGCTCCACTGCGCATCCATTGCATTATCCGTACTGGAAATACTGGCTTGCAATTTAAGTTGAGCAACACTGGATAACTTCAACTGCGGTAACAATGAATCTGCATCATTGAGCACAATACGTGCTGGCAAGTCAGCCACCGTTAAGCGCTTAGCGGCTAACGGCATAGGTGAACCATTCGCTGCACGCGCAAAAACATAGACTGTATCAGTCGCTGATACTTGCTGCGCTAGTTCAGCGCTAATGGAAACATCAACAAAGACTTGATAATCATCACTATTAGCTGGCTCAGCAGCAGGTGTTTCAGCCTGTGCAGGCTCGACAGCTGCTTGGGGCTGATCGCCTTGGGCCGTGCGTGCGCGCTCAATCCCCATTTGAATCGCTTCATAGGATGGATCTTGCGGATCAATACCTTTGAGCAACTGCCCCCAAGCATCAATGGCATCTTGATAGCGCTGACTTTCAAAGGCGGCAATACCCACTAAACCTAAACTGGTCGCTTCATTGGGATCTTGACGTAATGCTTCATCCACCAAATTTTGCAACTCAGCACTCCACTGGCTGCCATTAGCAAAATACAAGGCCTGCGCCCACTGCCCGAGTAAATCAGGCTGACGGCCAACCAGATCAACTGTTCTTTCATACGCATCAGCGGCTTCTTTAGGGCGCTGCTCGCCCATATAAGAGCGCGCTAAAAAGTACCATGCGTCAACAGATTCAGGCTGTAAGCGTACCGTCTCTTCTAAACGAGAGATCATTTCTTCTGCAGTTTTTGGCTGTTCTTTAAGGCTGATGGTTAAAGCAACTTTATCACTTGCACCCCAATGAAAGTACAACCCCAAACCCACAACAGGTACGAGCAAGGCAGCAATCAAAGGCAAGGCACTGCCTAAATTTGCGCTTTGTTTAGGACGACCCACATCAGTGTCATCCAGCAACTCACGATCCGCTTCCATACGGCCTTCAAGCAACTGCTCTGCAGATAAAGCACCGCTGGCATGCTGTGCTTCAAGCTCAGCAATATGCTCCTCATATAAAGCAATATTGAGTGCGGTACGGTCTTCTTCAGCCTGATCTTTACGGCCGCGCAGTACTGGCACCAGCAGTAATAACAATGCCACAATCAGTAGCAGCACTGAGTAAATCCAAAACTGTGTCATAACGATGGGATATCCTACTTATATTGCTTAAGAATGTCAGACAGGCGACTTTTTTCATCGCTCGACAAATTCTGCTCTGTATCGGTACGCAAGCTACGGCGACGGCGGTAAATAATCACTGCTACCATCAAAAATCCAAAGGCTAAGAAAGCGGCAGGTCCGTACCAGAGAATCAGCGTGCGACTGTTAACCGGTGGGTTATAGCGGACAAAATCACCATAACGATCCACTAAAAAGCCAATAATTTGCTCGTCCGTCTCACCGTTTTCAAGCTTCTTAAAGATCTCATCACGCATATCCATAGCAATGGGCGAGTCTGAGTCAGCAATGTTTTGGTTTTGACATTTAGGACAACGCAACTCTTCCACCAGCACACGGTAACGCGCACGCTCTGCTTGAGTTGAAAACTCATAGGTATCAATGGAAGCCTGCGCAGTACCGAAACCTGCAAGAAGCAAACCTACAGCATAGAGAAAGCTTTTCATTCGTCGAGTAACCCCTGATAAATCGGCGCTAATTTTTCACGCCAAATACGCTTATCCACGACACCGACAAACTTATGACGAATAATCCCTTTTTTATCGATGATAAAAGTCTCAGGCGCACCATACACACCCAGATCAAAACCAAGCGTACCTTTAGGGTCACTGATATTAAGCTGGTAGGGGTTTAAGTACTCATATAACCAGCGCTGTGCAGGTTGCCGTTCGTCTTTATAGTTGATGCCATGAATGACTACGCCTTGCTTGGCTAAGTCATTGAGTACCGGGTGTTCAACCTTGCACGAAATGCACCAAGTGGCCCAGACGTTAATTAATGCTGGGCGACCGAGTAAATCAGCACGAGTTATGACCACATCATCTTCAATCACTGAGCCGGTAGTGAACTCAGGGAAGGGCTTACCAATCAACGCTGATGGCAGCTCACTTGGATCATTATTGATACCAAATAGCGCCATTGCAGCAAAGAGTCCAACACCCGTGAGCACACCAAATGCAGCTAATAAACGCGTTCTAGACATGAGATTTTTCCCCTTTGCCAGCTACGTTTAAAGCGTCCCGAACTTTCTTGGTCACTTTAACGCGATAGCGTCGATCCATGGCCGAAAGAAGCCCGCCAAATGCAGTGAGGAAAGCTCCCAGCCAAATCCAGCGTATATAGGGTTTAATATGTACACGTATGGCCCAAGCACCATTTTCCAACGGCTCACCCATCGCAACATAAAGGTCGCGGGTAAAGCCTGCATGAATGCCGGCTTCAGTCATTGGCATTTGCTGCACAACATAAAGGCGCTTTTCTGGGTGTAATAACGCAATTTCACGTTCATCTTTAAAAATACGCACGCTACCTTTATCAGAAATAAAGTTAGGGCCTTCGTAGTGTTTAGCGCCTTCAAACTGGAAACGGTAACCGGCCATTTCTAATGAATCGCCCGGTGCCATTTTCAAGTCACGCTCATCGCTGTACTGGCTGACCATCACCACACCAATGGCCATAAACACCATACCGAGGTGACCCATCTGCATACCCCAGTAACTGCGGGTTAATGAGCGCATACCACGTAGCAAACCCTTGTGACGTGTTTTATCTAATATATCGCGTGCACCGGCAAGTAATACCCAGGCAGACAGGAAAATCACCGCCAGTACCGCACCATTGGCATCACTGTAAAGCACGCCGGCTAAACCGCTGAGTACCGCGCTGAGTATTAAGATTGGCGCCAGCATTTTAATCAGCCATTGGCCTGGAGTGTTTTTCCAACGCGTCAGAACACCGACACCCATGGCAAACATTAAGATCCCCATCAGAGGTACAAACAGGGCATTAAAGTATGGAGGGCCAACAGATAACTTAGCGCCTGTTAAGGAGTCCAGTACCAATGGATACAAGGTGCCTAGCAATACCATCGCGGTGGCAACCACCAAGATAATGTTATTGATCAGCAGTAACGTTTCTTTTGACCAAAAGCCAAAGCCGACTTTGCTTTTCACTGCCGGTGCACGCATCACAAACAAGGTTAATGAAGCACCCACAACAACGAGTAAGAATATAAGGATAAACACACCGCGCTCTGGGTCAGCTGCGAAAGCATGCACCGAAGTCAGCACACCGGAACGCACTAAGAAGGTACCTAGTAAACTTAAAGAGAACGCTGCAATGGCCAGTAATACGGTCCAGTTTTTAAACACACCTCGTTTTTCAGTCACAGCCAATGAGTGAATCAAGGCAGTACCGAGTAACCACGGCATAAAGGATGCGTTTTCAACAGGGTCCCAGAACCACCAGCCGCCCCAACCCAGTTCGTAGTACGCCCACCACGAACCCAGAGCAATACCAATGCCTAAGAATGCCCAAGCAACCAAGGTCCACGGACGTGACCAGCGCGCCCAAGCCGCATCTAACTTACCGCCCAGTAACGCAGCAATCGCAAAGGCAAAGGCCACGGAGAAACCAACGTAACCCATATACAACATAGGCGGGTGAACGATTAAACCGAAGTCTTGCAGCAATGGATTGAGGTCACGACCATCCAGAGGCATTTGTGGTAATAAACGCTCAAATGGGTTAGACGTTTCAATCAAGAACAGTAAAAAGCCAACACTGATCATGCCCATAATCGCCAGCACTCGTGCCAGCATTTCTTCAGGCAATTGCCGTGAGAAGATTGCAACAGCAAAGGTCCAACCGGCTAAAATCAGCGCCCAGAGCAGTAATGAACCTTCATGTGCACCCCATACCGCACTGAACTTGTAGAACCAAGGCAGTGCACTGTTAGAGTTCGATGCGGTATAGGCCACTGAGAAATCATCGACCATAAATGACCAGGTTAAACAGCCAAACGCAAACAGCAGGAACACAAACTGTCCCCAGGCTGCTGGCTGCGCCAAACTCATCCACTTATGGTCGCCGCGCCATGCACCGACTAATGGGAAAAAGGACTGCACCACAGCAAAACATAACGCAAGGATCATTGCTAACTGACCCAGTTCCGGCACATACAACGCCGCATCGCTCATTTCTTTGATTCCTTTTGACCATCTTCATAATGTTGCAGCATGCCTGTTTTCTCTAAGGCATCGCTCACTTCAGGCGGCATATAATTCTCATCATGCTTGGCCAGTATTTCATCAGCAATTAACACTTTGCTTTCATTCAAACGCCCCATGGCGACGATGCCCTGCCCCTCACGAAACAGGTCAGGCAAAATGCCACGGTACTGAATACGAGTATCGGCATCACCGTCCGTGACAATAAAGTCTACGGTCAGTGAGTCTTCACTGCGCGTCAGGGAACCTTCCCGAACTAAACCACCGGCACGAATACGCGCACCTTCAGGTGCTTCACCATTGGCAATCTGGGTGGGTGTATAGAATAAATTGATATTTTGCTGCAATGCAGTCAGGCCCAGTGCAACTGTGGCACTGACACCCAGTAAAATACCCACAATAATCATTAAACGTTTTTTACGTACTGGATTCATTGCTGAGCCTCCCGACGCAAACGACGCGCCTCATTTTTGAAATAACGCTGACGGGCTAATAAAGGCAACACCACATTCAACACCAAGATTGCACAACTGACACCATAGGCTGACCACACATACACACCGTGATTGCCCATGGCTAAAAATTCAGCAAACGAATTGAAATTCATGCTTTTCTCCCAATCTGCCGTGCAACTTCAGCTTGCGCCCAACGGGTACGCGACTCACGTCGTAACACCTCAGTGCGCATGCGCATCAACAATACAGCTGCAAAAAAACAATAAAAGCCAATGGTCATAATTAACAACGGCAGCCACATTTCTACCGGCATGGCTGGCTTTTCAGTCAGGGTAAAAGTTGCAGGCTGGTGCAATGTATTCCACCAGTCTACCGAGTACTTGATGATGGGAATATTAACAACGCCGACAATCGCTAAAATAGCACAGGCTTTAGCCGCACTGTCACGGTTAGTAATCGCATGGCCTAAGGCGATAATCCCAAAGTATAGAAACAATAGAATCAACATGGCGGTTAAACGTGCATCCCATACCCACCACGCACCCCAGGTTGGTTTACCCCAGACTGCTCCAGTGAACAGAGCTATCACCGTCATCCAGGCACCAATCGGCGCGGCTTGCTGTAAGGCGATATCAGCAATTTTCATTTTCCAGACCAAGCCGACAATTCCAGCCACTGCCAATGAAATATAGGTGGACTGTGCTAACAAAGCAGCCGGAACGTGGATATAGATAATGCGAAAGCTATTACCTTGCTGATAATCAGGCGGCGCATAGGCCAAACCTAGCACCCCTCCGACGAGCATTAATACAGCTGCGCTGATGCTAATCCAAGGTAACCAGCGGCCACTTATCTCATAAAACCACTTCGGCGAGCCCAGCTTATGAAACCACGTCCAATTCATCGAGATACTCACAGTTATTCAATATCAGTTATGCAGCCTATGACTGCATTATTTGTTATTTATACAGTGTCTTACCACTTAAAATATAACTCTTGGGTATTATTCACCCACACTAATACGCAGACCCGCTGCAATGGCAAAAGGCGCTAAAGTCAGCGTCAGCATGGTTAACGTCGCCATCCATAGAAGGTAACCTGCAGTAGGCAAGCCCTGTAGAGCTGCTTGAATCACACCACTGCCTAAAATCAGCACGGGAATGTATAACGGCAGAATCAATAATGCCAGTAATATACCACCACGCTTGAGCCCAACAGTCAGTGCAGCACCCACTGCACCGAGTAAGCTTAAAACAGGCGTGCCCAGTAGTAATGACAGTAACAAGGTAGGAATCCGATCAGCTGGCATACCCAACATCAGCGCTAATAAAGGTGACAACATCACCAAGGCCAATCCGCAGTACAGCCAATGCGCGAGCACCTTAGCAAGAACCAGCACCACAAGTGGATGCGGCGAAACGACCCACTGTTCAAGTGAGCCATCCTCAAAATCACTGCGAAACAAACCATCTAACGACAGTAAAACCGCCAACAGTGCCGCCACCCACAGCAGGCCGGGCGACAAAGTTTGTAATAATTGCGACTCAGGGCCCACCGCCAGCGGAAACAAGGCAATCACAATGGCAAAAAAAACCAGTGGATTGACCAGCTCGGCAGGACGGCGAAACATCAAGCGCGTCTCGCGCACCAGCATCAGTACAAAGACATGACTCATACAGCGGCCTGCCCTAAATCAAGCTCACGAAAAGTTTCGGGAGTGTGTTGTATATAATGGTGGGTGGTAAAAATCACCATACCGCCGTTTTCACAATGCTGCGCCAAGTGCCTCTCAAGCTGCGTTACTGCTTGCTTATCCAGCGCGGTAAAGGGCTCATCTAAAATCCACAATGCCGGCGCATCTAAATATAAACGCGCTAAACCCACTCGACGCTGCTGCCCCGCCGATAACGTATAACAGGGCACATCTTCAAAACCCGCCAAGCCCACCGCTGCTAACGCTTGCCAAATTTGCTCGCGTGTTGCGCCATGGTGCAACGCAGCTAACCACATTAAGTTTTCTTCAGCGGTCAGCAAACCTTTAATGCCAGCAGCATGCCCCAGCCATAATAAATTAGTCGCCAGCTCATTGCGCTGCTGATGAATACTCACGCCTTTGATCAGTACATCACCTGCGGTCGGACGCATCAAGCCAGCCATTAAACGTAATAAGCTGGTTTTTCCGCTACCATTAGGGCCGCTGACCTGCAGCATATCCTTAGGTTTGACACTGACGTGTAGATGCTCAAATAGCAGCCGCCAATCACGCTCGCAGGCTAAGTCAACAATTTCAAGATAAGCTTCAGACACAAACACGCCGCCTTGCGAAAAAGTTTCAAGTCAATTTCCCAGAGCAGCTATACTGCCCTGTAGCGACTCCTATAAGTCGCGATTATACACAGCTGTGATCTGCACGCGGCAGGCATTTACAAAGCATTTACAATAGGTTGCATCGAAATGGCCAGTGAAATACCTTCAGCCCGCCCTTCCCCTAGCATCCCCAACCTGCAACGTCCGGCCGCGTCAGCCGCTAACTCTATTTTGCAACTGCAAGGCAGTCTACCTGCCCAGCTGAAAATTGGCGACTCGGCGCAAGCACAAGTCATCGCTTTGCGTGAAAGCAACCAATCATTTCAGGTATTACTGCGTTTATCACTATCAAACGGCGAACAACGTACGATCGAAGTACAAACCAGCCAACCTCTGACCACTGGAAACATTCTCAATGTTACGGCGTTATCAGCGCAGCAACTGATCTTTAGCTTAATATCCGCCAGTAAAGTTGCGGTTGCTACACGTATTGATACTGCATTATTGCCGCCCGGCACCTTACTTGAAGGCAAGGTCACCCATGTTGAGCCCAGCCCCCAAGGTGGCTTTAAAATTACCGTTAGCGTGTCCAATAACGCTGCAGCAGGTCAACAGCTGCAAATAGACAGCCCTAAATCACTGCCACTCAACAGCGTCCTCAATGCTCGCGTTGACGGTGCTCAACAGCTGACGTTTCAACCCCTGAATGTGCGCCTTGAGCCTTTGGCGATTAACCAAGAACTGCAAAAACAGTTCAGCCAGCAAGGCTCTTTAGGCCAACTGTTTAAAGGTCTGGATACAATATCACCTGACAGTTTATCGAGCGATGCACACAAAGCGATTAAACAACTGCTTGGCGGCTTACCTGAGCTCAGTCAATTATCAGACCCTAAAAAACTGGCACACAGCTTACTTAACAGTGGCGCACAATTAGAAAGCCGTTTACTCAGTGGCGCTCTAGACCCAGCCAGTCAAGATATCAAAGCCAGCTTACTGCGTTTAATCGCGCAACTTGCACCCATGTTACCCAACAGCAACCCCACTCTTGCCGCATCACAAAGCGCCTTATTATCACAAGCACTGCCAGGTCTCTTGCGCGACCAATTGCTGGGTAACACCCAAGCGCAATTGCGTGAACAGGCCATGCGCTTTCCCCTGCCTACGCGTATTCTGCAAAGCTTGGACAATCCCAACGATCTAGGCTCACTGCTACGCTTAGCTGCGGCAGCGGTCTCACGCCTACAAACTCACCAATTGTCCAGCTTAGGCCAAACCCACACCACCAGCGAAGGTACGCAGGTTACGGTGTGGCAGCTGGAAGTGCCGGCGCGCGATCAGCATCATATTGTGCCGCTGCAAATTAAGTTTCAACATGAAGAAGCCGCACAAAAAAACTCAGGCGAGCCCACAGTGCCAATCTGGAAAGTCGATCTCAGCTTTGACTTAGAACCGCTTGGGCCGCTGCATATTCAAGCCAGCTTGCAAGGTTCGAGCATTTCTGGGCAACTGTGGGCGCAACAGAGTGCAACAGCGGCATTGATTGATCAGGAGCTGAATCATTTCCGTGAGCGCTTATTAGGTATCGGATTGACGGTAAAGGACCTAACATCTCACCAAGGCTCGCCCCCACAAGGTAATAAAACCACCTTACAGCAACGTTGGATTGATGATTTAGCATGAGCAAATCTACTGAACGCCAAGCCATTGCATTGAAATATGATGGCGAAAACGCCCCCAGCCTAACGGCCAAAGGCAATGATGCGCTGGCAGAAGAAATTCTGCAGATTGCCCGTGAAAATGATGTGCCTATTTATGAGAACGCAGATCTGGTGCGCCTGCTTGCGCGTCTTGAGCTGGGCGATGCCATCCCTGAATCGCTTTATCATACTGTCGCTGAGATTATCGCCTTTGCTTGGTACCTAAAAGGCAAAGCCCCCAAAGGTTTTTATACCCGCAACAAGCACAGCGATCCTCCACTCTTATTACTGCAACAGCCATCCAAAGATGACGATAAAGACTGATACGCTTCCTAGCTGAACAAGCCTGCCAACGGCTGGTGCAGTCGCGCAGAATAATACATCCCTGCATAACAGATCAACGCTGCAACAAAGGCCAAATAACGCACAGACATTGTGTACTTAGCTCGAAAAGCCAGCACACCAAACAGCACATACAAGACCAACAGCAGCAATTTAACCTGCAACCACGCTGCCGCTAAAGGTGCAAAGTCTAGACTGGCTAACAGCAATAGCCCAACCAACAATAAACCGCTATCAATAACATAGCTCAAGCGATTGACTGTACGCTGCAAGGTTGTCTTTCTAGTAACAGCTAAAACCCAAACTCCTCGCAGCATAAACAAAGCGCCACTGAGCAAAGCCAAGCTGATATGGATATGTTTAATCGCTAAATAGTGCTCAGCCAACATAAAATACAATCCGTAGAAACAAAAAAACCCCAATTAAGGGGCTTTTTCACTTGCAGGCTTTATCAGCCTTTGTATGGTGCGGACAGAGAGACTCGAACTCTCACACCTCGCGGCGCCAGAACCTAAATCTGGTGTGTCTACCAATTCCACCACGTCCGCTTTGTTACTCACGCTTAATGCTTGAACAGCACTAAGTTTTCCAAATATGGGGTGGACGATGGGTCTCGAACCCACGACACCGGGAATCACAATCCCGTGCTCTACCGACTGAGCTACGCCCACCATATTGCGCGTTACATATTACACTCTATCTCACTCACTTACAAGCTTCACCTTAATGGTGCGCCCGGCAGGATTCGAACCTGCGACCACCCGCTTAGAAGGCGGGTGCTCTATCCGACTGAGCTACGGGCGCTTATTCTCGTTACCTATAATAAGCAACTGATTCTAAGCTCGATTACTGTTCAATGTGACTTGTCCAGCTTTCGTATCCAGCTCCAGGCTGTACCGGGTGAGCGGGGCGAATATTAAAGAGATCCCACGACCCTGTCAACTACTATTTGTAAAAGAATCAAATACATAGCGCTTTAAAACAAAATACTTCCCGTGCATCTTTGCCCGATGCGGCCGGTCGTGCGAGAATAGCCCACATCTTTTCCACTAAAATCAGTATGGTTCATAACCTCATGACAGCACAATTGATTGACGGCAAACAGATTGCCGCAGATATTCGACACACTATTGCCCAACAGGTACAAGACCGTCTGAGCCAAGGCTTACGTGCACCTGGCTTAGCCGTTATTTTAGTGGGTAATGATCCAGCCTCTGAAGTCTATGTCGCACATAAACGTAAGGACTGCGAGCAAGTGGGCTTTGAATCTAAAGCCTATGACTTACCTGCCACGACTACACAAGACGAGCTGCTGAACTTAATTGATACGCTTAATGCTGACAATACGATAGATGGCATTCTAGTGCAGTTGCCCCTGCCCGCTCACCTTGATTCATCATTGCTGCTTGAGCGTATCGACCCTCATAAAGATGTCGACGGTTTCCACCCGTATAACGTTGGTCGTTTAGCCCAACGTATGCCGCTGCTGCGCTCATGCACACCTAAGGGTATTATCACGCTGCTAGCACACACGGGTATCGACCTGCACGGTCTAGACGCAGTGATTGTCGGCGCATCCAATATTGTTGGCCGCCCCATGGCGCTGGAGTTACTGCTAGCAGGTTGCACCACCACGATTACACACCGCTTCACTAACAATCTAGAAGAGCATGTACGCCGCGCTGATTTGGTTGTAGTGGCTGTGGGTATCCCAGATCTAGTCAAAGGCGAATGGATCAAACCGGGCGCGATCGTCATCGACGTGGGTATTAACCGCCAAGCTGACGGTAAATTAGTCGGTGATGTTGGTTTTGACGAGGCAATCAAACGCGCGGCTTGGATCACCCCTGTTCCAGGTGGTGTTGGTCCAATGACCCGCGCTAGCTTATTGGAAAACACCCTGCAAGCCTACGAGCACAATGCGAAAAAAGCTTAATCAGCACGAATATCAGTCAAGTCACGCGATAGATATATAGCGCTAAGGGCGAACCATGGATGCCCGCCCTTAGCGTTAATCAGTCCGCACAATCAAACCACTAGGGAAAGCGGCGCAGATACGAGTACAGATCCCTATAAACGCTTTTTAAGCATCGCATTGATTTTCTGCACTCGCGGATCCATCAGCACGCTACCACCTAAGCTATTAGTGATAAACGCCACGCTGACTTCGCGCTCAGGATCGGCACAGCCTAGAGTACCGCCCGCCCCGGGATGACCAAAAGTCTGCGCACCCAACGCGTAGCTGGCAGGCAACTCATTCGCTTGCTCAAGCATGCAGCCCAAGCCAAATCGTGTACGAGTCAGCAAAGTTAAATCCATACCGGCACTCTGCTCTTGCAACATTTCACTGAGCATCTCACGATCCAACAGTTTGCCCTGCAGTAGTCCTGTATAAAACCCGGCTAAACCACGCGCGGTACTGTGAGCATTGGCTGCAGGCTGCTGCATTTGACGCCATTCAAGCTTATTGGTGCTGGTCATCATTGACGGTGGGTTAGCAAAGGCTTTAATGGCCATACCTTGCGGATCTTTACCCATGCTTTGCATTAAGCGCACTGAAGCGGCATCAGCAAAGTCACCTTTCATGCGCATCACATCACCAACACGCGGCAACTCACGCTCAGTCAAACCTAAATACAGCTCAAGCTGCAAAGGCTCAGCGATACGTTTAGCAATCGCAGCGCCGGGCTCACAGCCGTCAACACGACGAATCAACTCACCGACCAACCAGCCATAGGTCATTGGCGCATAACCGTGCGCACTGCCTGGCGTCCACCACGGCGGGGTATTTTCCACAGCAGCAACCATACGCTCCCAGTCATACAGCGCTTCCGCTGTCAGGGGCTCTAGCACCGCAGGCAAACCCGCCTGATGACTGAGCACATGACGCAGCGTGATCTGCTGCTTACCTTGCCGCGCAAATTCCGGCCAATACTCAACCAGCGGTGTATCCAACTGCAAACGCCCTTCAGCCACTAACTGCAATAGAACCACAGCCGCAATCGGCTTGCCGCTGGAAAAGATATTGACCAAGGTATCGCGCTGCCACAGCTGCTCAGCGTGACGATCAATCACCCCACCCCACACATCCAGCACAGTTTCCCCAGCAATCTGCACACATAAAGCAGCACCACGTTGCTCAGGCTCTTCTAATATTTGCGTAAACACATCGAGAACGCTGGAAAACGCACTGTCACTGATACCATCTATATGTATGCTCACTGATCTTCACTCACTTATAGCTAATCAATTTGACGTCGAAACGCCGGCAAAGAACTTAAAATCGCTTTACCATAACGCTGCGTGACTAAACGGCGATCCAATAAGGTTACGCTACCGGTATCTTGCTCATTACGCAGCAAACGTCCGCAGGCCTGAATTAACCGCAGCGAAGCATCGGGCACAGCAATCTCCATAAACGGATTGCCGCCACGTGCTTCAATCCACTCAGCTAATGCAGCTTCCACTGGATCATCCGGCACGGCGAAAGGAATTTTAGCAATCACCACATGCTGACAATACGCGCCCGGCAAGTCGATACCCTCAGCAAAACTGGCTAAACCAAATAAAACACTGGTCTCGCCTTTATCAATCTGCGCTTTATGTTTAGCTAAGGTTTCCTGTCGCGACAGACTGCCCTGAATCAATACGCGTTTACGCCATTCAGCATCAACCCCAGAAAATACATCCTGCATTTGCCGACGCGATGAAAACAACACCAAACTACCCTGAGCGCCTTCCACTATAGCGGCTATCTCACGAATAATGGCTTGCGTATGTGCATCGGCATCACGTGGATCGGCGCGTAAATCAGGGACGCGCAATACACCCGCTTCGGCATAGTTAAACGGACTGGGCACGACCGCTTTTTTTGCATCAAAGGGCAATCCGGCACGCATATTAAAGCGGTCGAATTTGCCTAGCGCAGTTAATGTAGCTGAAGTCACCAATGCACCATGCGCCACATTCCACAGATGCCGACGTAAGGTTTCTGCAGCTAAAATCGGGCTGGCATTGACTTCAATATCAAAGGCTCCGCCGGCATCCGCCAGCGATAACCAACGCGCCATCGGCGGACTTTTCTCAGGATCCTCAGCAGTAAAGGCTGTCCATAACTCTTGGTTATTCTCGGCACGTGCCTGCAAACTACCAAATAGCGGATACCATTCTTCAGCTTGATGACTGGGCACACCTAAACTCGGCTCATCATCCATCGCTTTTTTCAGCAAGTCAGTCACGCGAGTGAAAATATCAGTCAAGCGTATAAATTCTTTTTTAAGATCGATACCCAGCTCAGCCAACTCAGTTGGAATCACCCCACCAATAAAGCGGTAACGCGGCTTCTCATAACTGTCTGGATCGGTATTGGGACGAAATTGTGCCAACTGCTCACAGAGGTTAAACATAAACTGCACTTGCGTACGCAAGCCTTTAGCCATTTCCGGCACGGGCTCAAGCAAGCGACCAAAATCACCGGGCAATGGATTTTGCGCCAATAAACGCGTGAGGTTTTTTTCGACCTGACCGAGCCAGTCTGCAGTGGAACGCAAACGGGTAAAATGAGCAAAGTGATTAATGGCTTTATCGGGCAGGTGATGGCCTTCGTCAAATACATAAATGGTTTCGCGCGGATCAGGCAGTACAGCGCCGCCACCCAATGCCAAGTCAGCCAACACCATATCGTGGTTAGTGACAATCACATCCACCTTAGTCATGCCTTCGCGGGCTTTATAAAAAGCACACTGCTGGAAGTTAGCGCAATGGCGACCTGTGCACTGAGTGTGATCGGTGGTGACGCGCGACCAGGTGGTATCTTCCAGCACTTTAGGCCAGCTATCACGATCACCATCCCAACGGTTACTGGCCAGTTTATTGATCATATCGGTGAAGAGCTTTTCACTTTCACTATCGACATCAATGTGAAAACCTTCATCGGCAAACAGCTCTGCGGTAGCCTGCTCAGCCTCACCGCTCTGAGATAAGGTATCCAGCTTCGACAAACACAAATAGCGGCCACGGCCTTTAGCTAAAGCATAGGTAAAATTCAAACCGCTGTTTTTAATGATATCCGGCAAGTCTTTATCGACAATTTGTTCTTGCAAAGCCACTGTAGCGGTCGCAATCACTAGACGTTTACCGGCAGCGCGCGCCACGGGGATTGCAGCCAAGCTATAGGCCACAGTCTTACCCGTTCCCGTGCCTGCTTCAATCGCAACCACGGCCGGTTCACCCGAGCGCTTACCTTCTTCATCCACCGCAATATTGCCTAAGACTTTCGCCACTTCAGCAATCATTAAACGCTGGCCATAGCGCGCTTTAAGTCCCTTAGCATCCAAAAAGCGTGTGTAGGCGCCTTGAATAATACTTTTTAATTCATCGCTGAGCATGCTGTATCCACTTTCTTGAACTGTACGTTTGTTCAGTGCCAATTTAAAAACGTATAATAGCCTGCTTAAACGCTTTGTGCTCTACGGATTACTTATGACGACTATCTCACCCTGCCCCTGCAATCCCAATATCAGCTACCTACACTGCTGCGAACACTACCATAGCGGCGCTTTAGCCAATACTGCACAAACCTTAATGCGCGCGCGTTACAGTGCTTTCGTCAAACACAACATTGAGTTTATTAAAGCCTCCACACTACCGGCACAACAGACTCAACTTGACCTCGAGAGCATCGCCCAATGGAGCATGGAAAGTGACTGGCTAGGCTTAGAGGTCATCAATGAAACACTGGCCGCAGATCAACGCCACGCCACCGTCGAATTTA
The DNA here is from genome assembly GCA_035271365.1 of Thiopseudomonas sp. Lineage (GTDB taxonomy): Bacteria > Pseudomonadota > Gammaproteobacteria > Pseudomonadales > Pseudomonadaceae > Denitrificimonas. The sequence goes on along the minus strand of DATERS010000119.1, from coordinate 16,286 downwards.
TTGCGCACTGGCAAGACGCTCAAGGTCGCCACCAGCATCAAGAAACATCGTTATTTATTAAACCGGCAGAGCAATGGTATTTTTATGACCCCAATGTAGCGCTGAGCGCAAAACGCAATGCAGCCTGCCCTTGCCTCAGTGGTTTAAAATTTAAAAAGTGCTGCGCGCCGTATCTTTAACAACAACTGAGCAGGCGATGTGCTACAAGTCATAAAAAAATGAGCATAATGTATTTACAATATGGATGTACCGCAAGATTTGATTGGCTACATATTAAGCATGAATAGCGGCGACCTAGAAAAGCATTTCAAAGTATAGGCCAAGCAACATCCCAGCCTTGATGATTTACACAGCATTTAATTGATATCTGTTACGCAAACAGGCACTGTTTATGCTTTAGTAAGCTTGTTGAACATTTGCTTGATACACTGCCGCGAGATTTGGAGTTAATCAATGGGCTATTTAGTAACAATACGGAACACACCGGTACTCTTGATTTTGTTAGCAGTATTAAGCTCTCTCAGTGGTTGTTCAACTTGGATTGGCGGCAGCTTTCAAAAGCCTGATATACAGTTAGTGGATGTCGAACTGGTGCACGCTAAGCTGCTGGAGCAGCAATTTATTTTACATTTTCGAGTGGATAACCCCAACTCGCAAAGCCTGCCCATTCATAGTATTAACTATCGGGTGATGCTCAACGACACCCCGCTTGCCACAGGTAGTAATAACCAATGGTTAACGGTGCCCAGCAACTCACATGCTTATTTTAAAATTCCTGTGCATACCAATCTATGGCGACATATGAAAGTAATTGTACGGATGCTAGAAAAGCCTAACCAACCCATCCACTACGCACTGCATGCTGATGTTAAAACAGGCCTTGTATTAGGTAAAAAAATCAATATTGTGCGTCACGGTGATATCATTCCCGGCGACTATATTCGCGAGTAATCTCTATGACTTCTACACAACACGTTCACGGCCCTGACTGCCAACATGATCACCAGCATGAGCATGAGCCAACACCTCATGTGCACGGACCGCACTGCGGCCACGCTCAGCAAGAGCCGATACTCAATCCACTAAAAGCCATTGGCCGTAATGATCCTTGCCCATGCGACAGTGGTAAAAAATACAAAAAATGTCACGGTGCTTAATGTGCAGATACTTTCCAGTCCTTGGTTGATCATTGCTGCTGCTTGCACCATTGCCTTAGCCATCTACGCGGGTCTTTTATGGCGACGAGTCGGGCAAGCCGAACAGCAACGCAAGCAGCTGCAAGCAGAACAAAAACGCCTACGCCATGATGATTTAACCATCTTGACCACTGGCTTTTTAAGCGAACAAATGCCTTGGGCTGAAGGCTGCATTCGTATCAAAGTGATTCTAGATCACTACGATTCCGAAATGGCAATGCACCCAGACTATCAAGTACTGCAAACTGTTTTTAGCGCAACTAAGCATATCCCCACACACGATGCGTGGCGTGAGCTCAGTAGCGCAGAAAAACAGACCTTTATGCAGCTGCTCAACGAACTTGAACAGCAACATAAACACAACTCAATCCAGGTTGTAGAAAAACTACTGAAACACCTGCAGAGTTAATCGGTAGCCTCACCCTCGATCGTGTGGGTGAGCTCCAGATGTGCGCGGTCTTGCCATTGCTCAGCAATTTCGGTTTTGACCGCCACGCCCAACTGCTGAAAATCACTGGCCTGCTTAATCAAATTACCGCGCCCATTGACCAGCTGATCACAGGCTTTACGGTAGGCTTCTTGCGCTCGATCTAAGCTATTACCAATACCATCCATACTGCCTAAAAAGATCCGTAACTTGTCGTAGACTTTACTGGCACGCTCGGCCAATTCTGCTGTGCTGCGGCTTTGCTCTTCAAAACGCCACAGCTGACGCACAATGGTTAAACTGGCTAACAGAGTGCTGGGTGTCGCTATTAAAATATTCTGCTCAATCGCGCGCAACAATAAGCTTTCATCGGCCCGTACAGCATCAGCAAAGGCCGACTCAATGGGTACAAACATAAACACCATATCCGGCGCATTGAGTCCCGGCAAAGCAGCATAATCACGCTCAGCCAACTCACTGACACGCGCAGCAAACGCACTGACATGTTCATTTAAGGCCTGCGCCCGCAGCGTCTCATCCTCGGCATTGATATAACGCAGATAAGCATTGAGCGAGACTTTCGCATCAATAATCAAATGCTTATTTTGCGGTAAATAGACAATCGCATCAGGACGTTTGCGCCCTTCACTGGTGGTAAAACTCACCTCACGGACAAAATCTTTACCCTGCTGTAAGCCCGCACGTTCAAGCACATTTTCTAAAATCAGCTCACCCCAATTACCCTGGGTTTTTTTCTGGCCACGCAAAGCGCTGCTTAATTCATGCGCTTCTTGAGTGATCTGCTGATTGAGTTCTTTTAACTGCAATAACTGCTGCTGTAACGAGGCCTGCTGCTGCACATCTTTATGGTGAATATCTTCGACTTTTTGGCGAAAGCCATCAATTTGTTCGCGAAAAGGTTTAAGCATGGTTTCCAATGACTGCTGACTGCTTTGCGTCAATGATTGCCCACGCGCTTCGAAAATCTGCGTGGCCAGTTGTTCAAACTCAAGTTTTAATTGTTCACGACTGTCTTTAAGCAATTGCTGCTGCTCAAGTAAATGTTGCTCTTTCTGTGCACTCAGCCCGCTTAATGAGGCAAACTCTTGCTGTAGCTGCTGATGCGTTTTTTGCAGATCAATATAACGAGACTGCAACTCTGTGAGTGTATTTTCGCGTAGCAACTGCTGCTCTTTGAGCTCGCGATAACTCGCTTGAGCGGCATCGGCGATACCGCGCACGCCCAACAACTTCTCATGCAACTGACCCTGCTCGACCTTAAGCTGCTGGTAGTCTGTTTCACGCTGCTTTAATTGCTCATACAGCTGATCCTGCTGACTGCCCAGCACTCGCAAATCGGTATCTTGCTCATGCAGCTGCTCTTGTGCCTGCGCCAAAGCCTCTTGACGTTGAGTCAACTGTTGCTGCAAGCGTTGCGCGCGGACAAACTGCTGCGTGCCTGCACCCAGAACTACAGCTCCCAGCAACAATGGCACAGCATACTGACTCAACATCTGCGTGGTTAAGCTGAGCATAAGCGCTCGCTTTGCTCAGCATTCGACTGACTAGCTGAGCGATGCTGGCCTTTAGCAGCACGAATAAAATTCAGCATCCAGCGCGCAACCTGGTAGCCATCATGCTTATTAACCAAGCTTTGACAGGCTGCTTGAAATTTTTCAGGAGAGTATATGGACTGGCGAGTCTGTAATAATGTTCTAGAAAACTCATGAGTAAATTCTGGGTGACCTTGAAAGCACAGCACTTGCTCACCCAGCATAAAGGCGGCATTTTCACAAAAATCACTGCTGGCTAATAACTCAGCACCCTCAGGCAAAGCAGTGACCTGATCACGATGGCTGATCAACAATTGAAACTCATCAGGCGCATCTGTGAGCCAATCAGGTTTACGATCTAAGTGGTAGCGATGCAGGCCAAGCCCCCAACCTTTATCTGAACGCTGAGTCTCTCCGCCCAATACCAACGCCAGAATTTGATGACCAAAGCAAATGCCCAACAGCACATCACTCGCTGCAAAGCGTTCGCGCAAGTAAGTGCGCAAGGTCACAATCCATGGATCATTAGCAAAGGAATCAGCCTTACTGCCGGTCACTAGATAGGCATCAAATGGCTGATTGCTATCAGGATATTCACCCCGGACCACATTAAAGACCTCAAATTCAATTGCCGCATCTTGCGAGCTGAGCAACTGCTTAAACATATGTCCAAAACCAATAAAGTTATCTTGCATGCTTGGATGCAAGTCATCCGCTTCTAAAATACAAATCCGCAAGGTCATTTATGCACCTCAAAAATAACCGAATAAACACTGAGTATAGATGACACTCAACGCTGCACACTGCTCTAAATATAAACCTCAAGCCTAACAACTTAAAACAGACTGAGTTAGCACCCTATTTAAACGAAAAAACCGATTCAACTTCACAGTCGAATCGGTTTTTTCAAACAACTAATGCCGAAGCATCAATTACACAATCTAAAGGTCAAAGCCTAAAGATTAATCTTCGCGGTAACGACGCAGCTTCAATGCTTTACCAGCAACGCGAGTATCTTTAAGTTTGCTCAGTAAGCTCTCTAAACCTGCTTCTGGTAATTCAACCAAACTAAAGCTTTCACGAATCTGGATACGACCAATCGCATCACGCGACAATCCACCTTCGTTTAAGATCGCACCCAACAGGTTACGTGCGGCAACGCCATCACGGATACCCAGTGCTGTACGGCAACGTACTTTACCTTCGCTAAGAGCCATTGGTGCGCGACGCTCACGTCCTTCACCGCGACCCTCACTGCGACCACCTTCGCCACGACCACCACGATCATCGCGACCACGACCACCACGGTCATCACGATCACGGCTATCACGACCACGTGGAGCCAATACCGGCTGCTCACGCTCAACGCCAGCCAAAGTAAAGGCTTGGCCTTCAGTGGTCTTCGCTAACAAAGCTAAAGCTAGATCTTCAACGCTGCAGCCTAACTCTGTGGTCAGGTGCGCTAAAAGCTCAGGATTCTGTGCTGTTTTATCTGTAACACGTGGCGTTAAGTCTTGAGTCAGACGACGAATACGCGCCTGCAAAATAACTTTAGCATCAGGCAGCTGAATTTCAGCAATTTTCTGACCTGTTACACGCTCAACCACCTGCAGCATACGACGCTCACGTGGTGTCACTAATAGTAGTGCACGACCTTCACGACCCGCACGACCGGTACGACCAATACGGTGTACATACGACTCTGGATCGTAAGGCATATCAATGTTGAATACGTGTGTGATACGCGGCACATCAAGACCACGTGCAGCAACGTCAGTTGCAATCACAATATTTAAACGGCCATCTTTAAGTGAATCAATCACGCGCTCACGTTGGTTCTGCGCGATATCACCATTCAGTGCAGCAACTTTGTAGCCTTTAGCTTCAAGTGCAGCGGCGATATCTAAAGTGGCTTGCTTAGTACGCACAAAACCGATCATTGCATCAAAGTCTTCAACTTCGAGCAAACGTAACACAGCGTTCACTTTCTGATCCGCATGCACCATCAGGTGAGCTTGATCAATACGCGCAACAGTTTGTGTTTTGCTAGCAATTTTAACTTGCTGAGGATTGCGCAAGTGTTTTTCCGCAATGCCACGAATCGATGCAGGCAATGTTGCTGAGAACAATGCAGTCTGACGCTCATCCGGCATAGCGTTAAAAATAACTTCTAAGTCATCCATAAAGCCGAGTTTTAACATCTCGTCAGCTTCATCAAGTACTAAGAATTTAATCGTCGAGAGTAAACCACCGTTACGGCTCAAGTGGTCCACTAAACGGCCAGGCGTTGCCACAATCACTTGTGCGCCATTACGTATTGCTTTCAATTGTGGGCCCATTGGCGCACCACCGTAGATCGCAACAACATTGACGCTAGGCATTTGCGCAGCAAAACTTTCAAACGCTGTAGCCACTTGCAAAGCCAACTCACGGGTCGGTGCGAGCACCAACACTTGTGCTTCACGACGATCAGCATCAAGACGCGATAAAATAGGTAACGCAAACGCAGCCGTTTTACCGGTACCGGTTTGTGCCTGACCGATCATATCGTGGCCAGCCATAATCAACGGAATAGACTGTGTCTGAATTGGGGATGGCTCTTCGTAACCCACTGCAGTAATAGCTGCAAGAACAGATGGGTGAAGGCCGAGAGTATTAAAAGGAGCAACTGCTGGGGTGTTTTCGATTTCTTGGGTCATGGTATGCCTTATGTGCATCCGCAAAGACCCATGAAAGCTGCACACGCCATGAAAGACCATAATGGTCGCCCTTTTGGCAGCCTAATTGCGAGTATTTGCGAGAACGCTGTTTTAAAAAACGTCTAGGATAGTCCATTACAGGACAAGCAGTCGAAGCCATGCTTCGGGATATTGCAGTAACCTTAACGGGGGCCGATCTAGCCGGCGCATATTATAGATGCTTTAGTCGCACATTCATAGTCTAAGTTTATTAACTCACACTATTAGATCAAACTGGCTTTTAAAACTACGTAAAATACCGCTAAAAGGATCGATAAAACTAATTTGCTTGGCGAGCAGCTTTAATGGCTGAGTGTAATCATCGTATTCGGCCATCTCTTGCAAGCAAGGATACAGCGGATCATTAACAATTGGCGCACCTAAAGCAGCTAAGTGTACACGCAACTGATGCTTGCGCCCTGTGACAGGATAGAGTCGATAACGCCAAATTTCACCTAACTGTTCACACACTTCAATCACCGTATCACTATTGGCCTCACCGACCACTTCTTGCATACGGAAAAACTGCGGTGCAGGCTCGAGACGACTGCGATAACGATACGGCCACTCGTACCCAGGCAATGCTGGAGCCAGCGCTTCATAGCACTTAAACACTTTGCGCTCACGAAATAAACGCTGATAAGCATCACGGCTGCTAGGGTTGATAGAGAACAATACAACACCGGCCGTTAAACGATCAAGTCGATGAATCGGTACGATATGCGGATTATCTAAGCGCTTCATTAAGCGCCGCAAAACGGTTTCTTCAACATAACGCCCAGCAGGCATAGTTGGCAAAAAGTGTGGCTTGTCCACCGCAACCAAATGCTCATCTTGATATAAAATGGTTTCGGTAAAAGGCACTGCAGTTTCATCAAGCACTTCACGAAAATAGTACACTAAAGTACCAGCCTGATACGCTTCGCCAGGCAATAAACAGCGCTGCTGCTCATCTAAAACCTTACCTTCAAGCATACGCTGCTGCCAGCTTTCGCGACTGACTGCAGTAAATCGCGCACACAGAAAATCCAATAACAGCACATACGGCTCAGAGGGTAGATGTACCCTGCTGGCACCCAATAAAGTAAAACCTGTCATAGCGGCGATTAATGCACTGTATGACCAGCAGGATCATCTTCATCAACTTCTTTAGCTGATTCTTCCTCTGCCAAATGCCCTGCCGCCAATAAGCCGGCATGAAACATTTCTTTAGCAATATCAATATAACGCGCTTTTAAAAAGTCGCGCGCTTCACTTGAAAAGGTCAGTGTTACAAGCGCTGTGTCTTCTTCAGCGCGGCGTAAGACGATACGACCATCAGGCAACTCAACAATTTCCAAAAACGCAGTGGACATAAATAACTCTTAAAAAATCAAATAAAACACTGCAAGGCCAAAGCAGGCCCTGCAGATCACTTAGGCTTTTGGCTTAGCCGCGGGTTTAGCTGCTGATTTAGCCGCAGGTTTAGCTGCTGGCTTAGCTTTACGCTTATCTTCAACTTGCCATTTTTTGCCGTCGTAAAACGCTTTCCAACCGCTAGGCTTGCCTTCAATTTCTGACTGCACATATTGCTCTTTGGTTTTACGGCTGTAGCGAATCACCGTTGGCACACCATCGGGGTCATGGGTCGGCGCAGTAAATAGATAGCTGTGCTTAGGATCAATTTCCTGTGTATGCGGCAGCAACTCCAACACTAATGGCGCGCGCGTTTCACGCTTTTTCGGAAACTGACTGGCCGCTAAGAACATACCTGCAGCACCATCACGCAACACGTACGTGTCTTCAACATTCAAGCATTGCAGCTCAGGCATCGGCACTGGATCCATTTTTGGTGGTGCAGCTTCACCACTGCGCAGCAGTTTGCGGGTGTTTTTACACTCCGCATTGGTGCAACCAAAATACTTACCAAAACGGCCGGTCTTCAGCTGCATCTCACTGCCACATTTATCGCACTCAAGGCTTGGACCTTCATAGCCTTTAATACGGAACTGCCCTTCTTCCACTTCAAAACCGGTGCAGTCTGGATTGTTACCGCACACATGCAGCTTGCGCGTTTCATCCAGTAAATACGCATCCATCGCCGTACCGCATTTTGCACAACGACGCTTATTACGCAGTAGTAATGACTCAGACTCACCTTCATCATCGGCGGCAATTTCATCGCCTGGCACTAAGTTCATAGTTGACTTGCAGCGCTCTTTTGGCGGCAAGGCATAGCCTGAGCAACCTAAGAACACGCCAGTTGAAGCCGTACGAATCATCATCGGACGCCCGCACTCTTTGCACGGAATATCAGTCAATGTCGGTGTATTTTCACGCATACCATTTTCAGCAGAGTCTGCAGCTTCCAACTTTTTCTTAAAGTCGCTATAAAACTCATCGAGCAACTGCTTCCACTGCAATGTACCGTGCGCAACACTATCTAAACGCTCTTCCATCTGCGCGGTAAAGTTGTAATCCATCAGATCAGCAAAGCTTTCACTAAGGCGTTCAGTAACAATATCACCCATCTTTTCCGCATAGAAACGACGGTTTTGTAAAGCAACATAACCGCGGTCTTGAATGGTGGAAATAATCGCCGCATAGGTGGAAGGACGACCAATGCCTTGTTTCTCCAACTCTTTAACCAAGCTGGCCTCACTAAAACGCGCAGGCGGCTTAGTAAAGTGCTGGGACGGATCCAGTTTAACTAGGTTCAGCACATCGCCTTTTTTCAGATCAGGCAGGATTGCATCTTCAGCACCCTTACCTTGCTGCGGCTGTACGCGGGTGTAACCATCAAACTTCAAGATACGTCCACGCACGCGCAAATCAAACTGCTGTGCTTCAACGGTCAAGCTACTGGCAATGTATTCTGCGGGTGGCATTTGGCACGCCACAAACTGACGCCAAATCAGCTCATACAAACGCTCAGAATCTCGCTCCATATTTTTCAGCATGGAGGTTTGTGTATTGACATCAGAGGGACGAATCGCTTCGTGCGCCTCTTGCGCGCCTTCTTTACTGCTATAAGAAACAGGCTTCTCAAGTAGATACTTAGCGCCAAACTCTTGATCAATAAAGCTGCGCACCATCTCAATTGCATCATTGGAGATATTGGTGGAGTCAGTACGCATATAAGTGATGTAACCGGCTTCGTATAGACGCTGTGCCAGCATCATGGTTTTCTTTACACCAAAACCTAAACGCGTACTCGCAGCTTGCTGCAAGGTTGAAGTGATATAAGGCGCACTTGGACGACTGCTGGTGGGCTTATCTTCACGCTTAATAACGGTATAAGTGGCTTTTTCCAGAACAGCCAGCACGGCATCCGTCTGTTCTTTACTGACCGGACGGAAGGCTTTAGCGTCTTCGCGTACCACTTCAAAGCGCGTATTAATCTGATCAGCATTATTTAAATCAGCATGCACCTGCCAAAACTCTTCAGGAATAAACGCGCGGATTTCTTTCTCGCGCTCAACCACTAATTTCACCGCAACTGATTGCACACGGCCAGCAGACAAGCCACGGGCAACTTTTTTCCACAACAGCGGTGAAACCATAAAACCTACAACGCGGTCTAAAAAGCGACGGGCTTGCTGAGCATTGACCTGATCAATATCCAACTTACCGGGCTCAGCAAACGCACCTTGAATGGCTTTTTCAGTAATTTCGTTAAACACCACACGCTTGTAGCGGCTGTCATCACCACCAATGGCTTCGCGCAGGTGCCAAGCAATGGCCTCCCCTTCGCGGTCCAAGTCAGTTGCGAGATAGATAGTGTCGGCATCTTTAGCTAAGCGACGCAGCTCTTCGATAACTTTTTCTTTACCCGGCAAAATCTCATAACGCGCCTTCCAGTCATTCTCAGGGTCAATACCCATTCTGGCGACTAAGGTGCGCATGGCTTTTTGTTTCGGAGTCAGCTCTGCAGTGTCAGCGGCTTTAGCTCGCTTAGCCGGGGCTGAGCCACTTGTCGGTAAATCACGAATGTGACCCACGCTCGACTTCACCACATACTTATCACCTAAGTATTTGTTGATTGTCTTCGCCTTAGCAGGGGACTCTACGATAACCAGCGATTTACTCATTGCTCAGAATATTCCTGAAATAAAGAAAGTGAGACGCCTAAATTAGACTCTTAATCTCACATAAAAAATTCGATAACTTACTTTACAGTGACGCTATATATAGGTTGAAAGCGGCTGAGGTCAAGTTTTTGCTGTATTTGATTTGATTTTCACAGCCGATTTAACAGGCTTTCTTCTGCCTGTAGCAAAGCAAAGCGCGGCTGTTGCACACCCTTCACTTCAACCTGCTCAATAAACATCGACAAGGGTCGCACCCACAGACCAAAGTCACCGTATAGCGTCTGATAGACCACCATCTGCTGTTGATTTTCAGAGTGTGTGGCCACACTTAAAACACGATATTGCGCACCTTTATAGTGCTGATAAATACCAGGCTGTATGCTCATTGCCTGCCTCAAATAAAAAAGCCGAGGCACAAGGCCCCGGCTTCAGTATTTAAAAAACGTTTACACGCGTTCAAATACCGTCGAGATGCCTTGGCCCATACCAATACACATGGTCGCCAAACCTAAAGTACCACTGTTTTGCTGCATAACATTGAGCAAGGTACCTGAGATGCGCGCGCCAGAGCAACCAAATGGGTGACCTAAAGCGATTGCACCACCGTGCACATTCACTTTCTGATCCATTTTATCCAGCAATTTAAGGTCTTTAATAACCGGCAAAGACTGTGCAGCAAAGGCTTCGTTCAGCTCAACAAAGTCAATATCATCGATGGTCAAGCCCGCACGTTTCAGCGCTTTATGCGTTGCGGGTACCGGACCGTAACCCATAATTGAAGGATCAACACCCGCCACTGCCATTGCACGCACTACCGCCATCGGCTCAACACCTAAGTCTTTAGCACGCTGCGCTGACATCACGATCATGCATGATGCACCATCGGTCAGTTGTGATGATGTACCGGCTGTTACAGTGCCACCTTTAGGATCGAACGCTGGACGCAATGCCGCTAAACTTGCCAATGTTGTTTCAGGACGAATAGTTTCATCATAATCAAACATTTTCAAGAAGCCATCAGCATCATAGCCTTCCATTGGGATAATTTCGTCCTTGAATTTCCCTTCAAGCGTCGCTTTATGCGCTAAACGATGCGAACGCTCACCAAAAGCATCTTGCTGCTCACGGCTAATACCATGCATTTTACCCAGCATTTCTGCAGTCAAACCCATCATGCCTGATGCTTTAGCGACATGCAGTGATATGCCAGGGTTAGGATCAACACCATGCATCATGTTGATATGCCCCATATGTTCGACACCACCAATCACAAACACATCGCCGTTACCGGTCTGAATGGCTTGTACGGCAGTGTGCAAAGCACTCATTGACGAGCCGCATAAGCGACTGACCGTCTGTGCTGAACAGGTGTGTGGCAACTGCGTCAGCAAAGATGCCATACGGGCAATATTCCAACCTTGCTCTAAGGTTTGGTTGACGCAACCCCAGATTACATCTTCAACTTCAGCTGGGTTAATTTTGTTATTACGGTTCAGTAAACCGTCAATTAAATGTGCTGACATATTCTCAGCGCGTGTATTGCGATGCATACCCGCTTTCGCACGACCCATTGGGGTGCGTCCGAAGTCGACAATGACAGCATCTCTTGGATTGAAGCTCATATCTTTACTCCCGCTCTAATCTATGTGCGATTAACCGAAAAAGGTTTGACCTGTTTTGGCCATTTCACGCAATTTTTCGGTCGGGTGATATAGCGCACCCAAGTCAGCATATGTGTCAGCCAAAGCAACAAACTCGGCGACACCTATACTGTCGATGTAACGTAATGCACCACCACGGAAGGGTGGGAAACCGATACCGTAAATCAAACCCATATCAGCTTCTGCTGCGGTTTCAACAATACCGTCTTCAAGGCAACGTACGGTTTCCATGCACAATGGAATCATCATCCAATTGATAATGTCCTCATCACTCACTTCGCGCTTTTCGTAGACAATCGGCGCTAAAATGCCAGCAATCGCATCATCAACAACCTTCTGCTGTTTGCCGCGCTTATCCATTTCATAGGCATAGAAACCTTTGCCATTTTTCTGACCTAAACGATCGGCTTCATACAATGCATCGATTGCTGAGCGACGATCATCTTTCATGCGATCTGGGAAACCTTCAGCCATCACGTCACGGCCATGGTGTCCGGTATCTACACCGACCACGTCCATTAAGTAGGCAGGCCCCATGGGCCAGCCAAACTTTTCCATGATTTTATCAATGCGCACAAAATCAACGCCCACACTGACCAACTTAGCGAAGCCACCGAAATACGGGAACAGCACGCGGTTCACCAAGAAACCTGGACAGTCATTCACAACAATGGGGTTCTTACCCATTTTATGGGCATAAGCAACAGTGGTTGCGACCGCTTCATCAGATGAATGCTCACCACGAATCACTTCGACCAAGGGCATCATATGCACAGGGTTAAAGAAGTGCATGCCGACAAAGTTTTCTGGACGCTTGAGTGCTTTAGCTAACAAGTTAATCGAGATAGTTGAAGTGTTAGAAGCAATAATAGTGTTTTCACCCACATGCTGCTCAACTTCAGCCAAAACCGCTTGCTTGACTTTTGGATTTTCAACAACCGCTTCAACCACAAGATCCACATGACCAAAGTCGCCGTAGGACATGGTTGGGCGAATCGAATTCAAGGCTTTAGCCATGGCAGCAGGCTCGATACGCTTACGCTCAAGACGCTTAACCAGCAATTTAGCTGCTTCATCCAAGCCCAGTTGAATACCCTCTTCACGGATATCCTTCATCAGAATTGGCGTGCCTTTGAGAGCAGATTGATAGGCAATACCGCCGCCCATAATCCCCGCACCTAAAACAGCTGACAGCTTAACGTCACGAGCAATTTTCTCGTGAGTTTTAGCTTTACGCTTGAGCTCTTGGTCATTTAAAAACAGACCAATTAAACTTTGAGCCACTGACGTTTTCGCCAGTTTAGCAAAGCCTTTAGCTTCAATTTCTAAGGCTTTATCACGACCATGATTGGCCCCTTTTTGCATGGTTTTAATGGCTTCAACTGGCGCCGGGTAATTGGGACCCGCTTTGCCAGCGACAAAACCTTTTGCAGTTTCAAAACACATCATTTGTTCGATGGCATTGAGCTTGATTTTTTCCAGCTTAGGCTGACGCTTAGCCTTGTAATCGAGCTCACCAGAAATTGCACGTTTGACCATATCAACTGCAGCAGCCAGCAATTTATCGGCACTGACAACAGCATCCACAGCACCGACTTTTAACGCTTCTTCAGCGCGAGCTTCTTTACCAGCAGCAATCCACTCAATGGCGTTATCTGCACCAATAATGCGCGTTAAACGTACAGTTCCGCCGAACCCCGGATAAAGACCCAGCTTCACTTCCGGAAAACCTACTTTCGCACTATCGGCCATAACACGGTAATCCGCGGCCAAGCACATTTCAAAGCCGCCGCCTAAAGCAATACCATTAATGGCAGCAACAGTGGGTAGATTCATATCTTCAAACGCATTAAAAAACGCGTTTACGGCAAGGTTGGCAGTCACCAGCTCTTCTTCAGGAAGCTTAAAGTTTTCCACAAACTCCGTAATATCTGCACCAACGATAAATACACTCTTACCACTAGTCACAACCACGCCTTTAACATCACTATTGGCGTTAATGGCGGCAACTGCATCACGCAGTTCGGTCAGTGTAAGACGGTTAAATTTGTTGACGGACTCACCCTCAAGGTCGAATTTAAAATCGACAATGCCACTTTCAAGGGTTGTTACCGTGATGGCTTTACCTTCGTAAATCATCAACTGATCTCCACGATATGGAAGCTGTCAGTTACATATTCGCCACTGACAACTGTTAAACAATGTGCTGAGCACGTTGCGCAGTACATAGCAGCTGAGTCGCCGAGTTCGCATTTAGCAGAACACAAGCAGTAACGCCACCATGCATTTCATACGCCCGTTTGATTTGGGTTAACACACATTCACGGAATTCTTCTCCGTTGTCAATTGCCTATCTCAAAGAAATATGAAAAATATGCGCTATTTTGTCGCAGCCTGTTGTTTTATAAGGGAAAAATATTAAGTCAAAGCACTGCTTTTCAGACCACCAGCGACTTAAGTATCAGCAAATCAATTCGTGCAATTGATCCGCAGTGGCGTTACATTGAAAAAACTTAAATAATCACACCACACAGCAGCGCCGATGACTAACAGCAAACACAGGGCATGATTGCTCGTGTACAGGCCAATTACGCAGCATAAGGCGCTACTGAGTACTCAAATAAAAATACTCTAGGGCATCGACCTAGAACCCACATGGAGATTGTTATGGCCTACTCTCACTTACTGATAGCCATTGATTTAACTGAAGATTGCCAACGCGTGCTTGATCGAGCGCAGAAGTTGCGCCAAGCCCTGTCCTGCCAAGTGACCTTAGTGCATGTTGTAGAGCCGTTGACCATGGCCTTTGGTGGTGATGTGCCGATGGATATCTCACTGCTGCAAGAACAGCAAACTGAGCAAGCACAGAACAAACTTAATATTTTGGCAGGGCAACATGAGTTACTTAAAGAAAACAATTGCCACCTGCGCTATGGCCAGCCGCGCCAAGAAATTCATCTTTTAGCAAAAGAACAGAAATGTGACCTGATTATTGTTGGCAGTCATGGCCGTCATGGTCTAGCGCTCTTACTGGGCTCCACCACCAACGATCTATTGTCAGGCGCGCCCTGCGATGTGCTCGCAGTGGATTTAAAAACGCATGATACGAACGATTAGTCGATAGCAAAACAGGCAAGGTGCTGACGCATCACCTGCCTGTTGTATATGCAATACAACGCCCAGCACAGAATAATCTTCTGGATAGGCGCTGTTTAAAGCATGGTGTTAGCTATCCAGCTCAGCCCAACGCTCAATCAAAGCGTCTAACTGTTCTTGCACTGCGTCAATTTTTGCCAACACTGCCTCAGTTACATCCAGTGGTTGCTGATAAAAATCTGCGCCAGAGACTTGCTCGTGCAAGCTTTCCAATTCAGTTTCTAACACTTCAATTTCACCAGGAATAGCATCCAGTTCACGCTGCAGTTTATAGCTGAGTTTCTTTTTAGGCTCGGCATTGTCTGCAACAACCGCCTCAACCACAGGTTCAGTCTTGGCCGCAACTTTTGCCGGCTCCGGTGCTTCAAGATCGTCCGTCACACCTAGCAAGCGAATGCTACCGCCCTGTCTGAGCCAATCATCAAAGCCACCGACATATTCACGAATATTGGCCGAACCATCAAACACCAAAGTGCTGGTCACAACATTATCAAGGAAAGCACGGTCATGACTGACAATTAGTACCGTACCTTTAAACTCCATCAGTACTTCTTCAAGTAATTCTAGAGTTTCCACATCCAAGTCGTTGGTCGGCTCATCGAGTACCAATAAATTAGCGGGGCGGGTAAAGAGTTTAGCCAGCAATAAGCGCGCACGCTCACCACCCGATAAGGCTTTAACCGGCGTTCGTGCACGTTGTGGGCTAAATAAGAAATCGCCTAAGTAGCTCAGTACGTGTTTGCTTTGCCCATCAATCATAATGGTGTCGCTGCCTTCACCCACGTTCTCAATCACGGTTTTTTCCGGATCAAGCTGGTGACGCAACTGGTCAAAGTAGGCCACTTCAAGCTTGGTGCCCACTTCAACTGTACCTGCGGTCGGCTGCAAATCACCCAGCAATAACTTCAGCAATGTGGTTTTACCGCTACCGTTGGCACCGAGCAAACCAATGCGATCGCCGCGCTGCAAGACCATGGAGAAGTTTTTGATCAACTCACGGCCACCCTTGTGCGCGAAGCTGACATTATCAACCACGATCACTTGTTTACCGGACTTCTCTGCTCCACCAATATTGATATTGGCTGTACCTTGACGCTCACGACGCTGGCTGCGCTCAACACGCAACGCTTTTAGTTCACGTACGCGACCTTCGTTACGTGTACGACGGGCTTTAATGCCTTGGCGAATCCACACTTCTTCTTGCGCCAGCTTTTTATCAAACAGCGCATTGGCAGTCTCTTCAGCGGCCAACTGCTGTTCTTTGTGTTCAAGGAAGCTTGTGTAATCGCCATTCCAATCAATTAAGCTGCCGCGATCCAGCTCGAAAATACGTGTGGCTAAGTTTTGCAGAAATGCCCGGTCGTGAGTAATAAAGATCACGGCACCGGTAAAGTTTAACAGCGCAGCTTCCAGCCAAGCAATCGCACCAATATCCAAGTGGTTCGTCGGCTCATCCAGTAACAGTAAATCTGGCTCAGCCACTAA
>DATERS010000118.1:0-27045 GCA_035271365.1 Thiopseudomonas sp. | reverse complement strand
CCGTAGGTACTTCGCCAGATAGGGCAACAACACCGTCAACCGTTTCAACTTGAATCAGCAAACCACTGATATTAGCGTTGCTTAAAAAAACTGATTTCACTTTGCTGGTGATCCAGGTATCGGAAATAACTTCCTGAGCTTGCGTCACCGTTTCATTGGCAACAGCGTGGGTCAGTGGCATACCTAAAAGAGCTGTTAAAACAACAAGCCCTGTGAACTTACGAGTTGATATTTTCATTATTATAGACTCCGTGTGCAGGTGAAGAAATAAATTTAACTTACTAACTACACACTAAGTAGAGGGCAATTCTGAGATTTAGTTCAACTCGAGTGCTGAACAGTCATATTTCTTTTTTAACCACTTTAGGAAATTTACGCAGACGCCAAGCTGGCCATAATGCTAATAAAAAAGCCAAACCTAACACCATAAAGGTACGTTCAAACGCAATACTCTCCGCAGCAAAATCACCGCCCAAAGACTGGTGCTGCCATTCCAAAAACACGGTTAATAAGTTAATTCCAAAGGCGCCGCCCAATTGGCGCACAAAGGTCACCGCACCTGCACCATAGGGCAGTTCATCCACAGTCAGACTGTCGAGTGATGCGGTACTCAGTGCAGGCATAATTAAACCCAGACCTAAGCGCCCTAACGAAGCAATAATACACAGCCAGAGAAAGCCGCTGCTCGCACCCCAGATCCCATACCACACTGCTGAAAATGCAAACAAAATCAAGCCTACACATAATAACCAGACAATCGCAATACGATCACATAACCAGCCGCTGGCAAAGGACGCTAAGCCTAAAAAGATACCTGCAGGCAGCAATAAAACGCCGGCATGGCCTGCGCTATAACCGCTGATAGTTTGTAAAAACAAAGGAATCAAATAGGTTGAACCGTATAGCCCCAAACCCATCGCTAACGCCACCCAACTCGCACGTCGAAACGGGGCTAAGCGCCACAGTCGCAACGATAAAATAGGTTTTTCACTTTTTAGCGTACGTTGGAAAAACAACACACTGCAGACCACTGTAGTCAGTGCTAAGGCAGTCACTCGCCAATCACCTAAACTGGAGCGCTGTGCTTCTGAGATCGCCGCCAGCCCAGCAAAAATAGCTACAGTGAGCATCACAAAAGAAAATACATCCAAGCGCTTCGCTTTAGGGTTTCCCTCATCGGGTAATAGCCAGTGCCCTGCTAGCATCAGCACAAAACATACAGGCAAGGGCAACCAAAACGCCGACATCCAACCAAAGTGGTCAATCAAGTAACCACCTACCGTTGGACCCACGCTGGGCGCAATCATTAAGCCTAAACCATAGACACCTAGCGCCGCACCACGCCCACCACCGGCATACACACGGAAAATCAACACTGTCGCAAGAGGTTGAATAATTCCTGCAGAAGCACCTTGCAGAATACGCAGAACAATCAAATGCCAACCTTCAGTGGCCATCAGCGCAGCAATTGAACACACAACAAATAGGCCAATACTGACCTGTACAGTCAGCCGTGAGCCAAACTTAGCTTGCGCCCAAGCCGCCAATAACAAGCCTGAAGTCATTGCTGCTAAAAAGCCCGTCGCCAACCATTGCGCCATGGGCCGACCCATGGCGAACTCATCCATAATTGCCGGTAAGGCCACATTAATACTGGTTGATGACAGCACCATCACCATACTTCCGAGCATCAGTACGCCTAATAACCAAATACGATACAGCGCACCAAAACGTGCATTTAAACTGGCGAGATCACGTTTCATAAGTTTTTTCTAAATTAGCCAACATACGCGTATGAACTGCTTGGCACTGTTGAATATCTTGCTCTGAAATACCAGCAAAAACTTGACGACGTAATTGAGCAGCAATGCTTTCAATTTTTTCGATAAGGTCTAATGCGATTGGTGTTAAGGCGATTTTTTTAACGCGGCGATCATCTTGATCAATGTGACGCTCAATCAATTGCTGCGCTTGTAGCGCATCCAGCAGTCGAGCCAAAGTAGGGTTTTCAACACCTAAACTACAAGCCAACTCACCTTGCGTGAGCTGTTCTTTAGCACGTGCCACATGTAACAAAACCAGCCAACGGGCTTGTGACAAACCCAAGTCAGCCAAACGCCGATCCAACTCTGCACGCCACGCTCGCGATAAATGCGTGAGTTGCATTCCAAAGCGATGCTGTTCGTACATGGCTACGCAGTCTCCAAGCTATTATTTAGCTGACTCAGTATACCAATTTTACAGCAACCTGCTAGGACAGAACCTGCGCCTTATGCAGCATAAGGCGCAAGGCAAAGATAAAACTACTTAACTACAGTACGCGCAGTTTCTAAATAAACAGGGCCTGCTTTTTTCAGATCATCACGATTAAAGGTTTCTGAGGCAACGTGCACTTTTTCAAGGGTCTCGGCCAGCTCTTCTAAATCAATATTGATTTTCTCTAGAGCGTTCTCAAGTGTGTAAGTCAATTCATGAATGGCAAGCAAGTCAGCATTGCTTAACTCACCGCTTAAAGCTTTTTCAAGGCGGTTGTTGTATTCAGAAAAGTTAGCCACTGCAGTTTGCAGATCGGGCGCAGCTAAACCTTTAAAGTGATCAGGGCGTTCATCCGCAAAAGCACCGCCGGCAACGGCAAGACTGACTGCTAACACTGCACCTTTAATTACATTTCTCATAAGTTTCCCTTGAATAAATTTGTATGTGGCAGCGAATTTAGCAGAGAATCTCGCGAATAACAACAATTATCATTAGCATTCTCTTTAGGTAAGATAAAAGTATTAACCACAAGATGAATTGCTAGAAAAACATAATATCCAGACAAAAAAATACCCCGAACCAGTCGGGGTATTTTTAGCATGATGATCAACAACTCATCACAGTCTCACATTTTAGTGATCTTGCGCACCTGAGCGACCGATACCTGTCTGACTGCGTACAGTCAGTGCAGTAAAGGCGTCACGCTCTTTAACAGCACGTGCACTCTTATCAGTGACTGAGAAGAACCAGATCGTAAGGAACGCTAACGGGATCGAGAAGATACCTGGGTTAGGGAACGGAGTAATTGCCTCAGCGTTACCGAATACATCAACCCAAACCGTCTTACTCAGAACAACCCACAGTGTTGCAAAGACTAAGCCTAAGAAACCACCCATGGTTGCGCCGCGAGTTGTACAACCGCGCCATGAGATCGACAGTACCAAGACTGGGAAGTTAGCACTTGCTGCGATAGCGAACGCCAAACCAACCATGAAGGCAACGTTTTGATCTTCGAAGATAATACCGAGCAGTACCGCCAAGACACCTAGTACAAGAATAGAGATCTTAGAAATTCGCATTTCTTCTTTTTCAGTTGAACGTCCACGTGCAATCACGTTGGCGTACAAGTCGTGAGCAATGGCTGCAGCACCGGCCAGAGCCAGACCTGCTACTACTGCAACGATGGTTGCGAAAGTTACCGCCGCCATAAAGCCTAACAGTAAGCTACCACCCACAGCATTCGACAGGTGTACTGCCGCCATGTTGGTACCACCAACCAAGTCTTTAAGCATGTTGAAGCTACCATCAGCCGCAACGTTAAAGTACTCAGGGTGACGCACAAGTAGAGCAACCGCGCCGAAACCAATGATAAAGGTTAACAGGTAGAAGTAACCGATAAAGCTACTTGCCCAGATCACAGACTTACGTGCTTCTTTGGCACTGGATACGGTGAAAAAGCGCATCAGAATGTGTGGCAGACCCGCAGTACCAAACGCCAGAGCTAAACCAAGTGACAATGCGTTCAGTGGGTTACCACTGACTAGAGCACCCGGAGCGACTAAGCTTGTACCTGAAGGGTGAACTTTAACTGCTTCAGCCAACAACGTATCTGGGTTCCAGTTAAACGCCATCAACACGAGAGCGGCTAACAAGGTACCACCCGCCAGCATCAGTACCGCTTTAATGATTTGTACCCACGTGGTAGCAGTCATACCGCCAAAGAACACGTAGATCATCATTAAGGCACCGATAATGATCACTGAGATTTTATACTCAAGACCAAATAGCAGCACGATTAATTTACCCGCACCGACCATTTGCGCGATCAGGTACAGAGCGATAATCAATAACGAAGCACTTGCAGCAAGAACACGCATCGGTGTTTGCTCTAAGCGGAACGCAGTTACGTCGGCAAAGTTAAAGCGACCGAGGTTACGTAAACGCTCAGCGACTAAGAACATCACCACCGGCCAACCAAACAGGAAGCCAATCGCGTAAATGATGCCGTCAAAACCACTGACGTACACCATACCGGCGATACCAAGGAAAGATGCCGCTGAAATATAGTCACCAGCAATGGCTAAACCATTCTGAAAACCAGTAATACCACCACCAGCAGTGTAGAAGTCTGATGTGGTTTGTGTTTTACGTGCAGCCCACCAGGTAATCACCATGGTGCCGGCAATAAAGACCAAGAACATCACAATGGCGGATGTATTGGCTTGCCCAGTTGCGGCAAAAGCAGGCGTAGCAAACAGAGATAGTAGAGATGTGCTTAAGAGAAATTTTTTCATTCTACGTCCCTCACAATCGCTTCTAGCAGTGGATCGAAAGTCTTGTTTGAGACGTAGGTATACAGAGCAATCATAATGACCGCGCTAAATACAACTAAAATACCTGTCAATACACCAACACTCATGGTCCAACCAGCACCAATTGGCTGTGCAAAGACTTCTGGCATAAACGCCAAGGTCAGGATAAATCCAGAGTAGATCACTAATGCGACGGCAAAAAACGACATACTAATTCGAGTACGGCGCTGTACGAGCTCCGCATATTTTGGGTGCTTAAGCACCTTTTCAACAATTGTATCTTGCATTTTACTTCTCCTACCCAACCGAGCATACCCAGCGAGCGTATTTTATTGTTATCACTTACATGCAGGAATCAAGTAACACACAGTGTTACTGGGTATTGAACGTGTACATTTATTGTGATTTTTATATTATTCTCTAATCTCATCGCTTGGTGTCATTATAAATCACGCCAAAATCTGGAGTAGACGTTTAGAACGTTATCCCTAGAACAAGAGATCATATCCAGCACTGCACAGAAATCTGCCCAACGCTGCATACATAGGTTGCTAATGTAAAGATTATGACGCGAAGGAACAGACTACCTTGGTCTAAAATCAGACTAATGTCTCAATGAAAACAATGATTTAGGTGTGTAAAGCAGGAAAAAACAGGATTATCAGACAAGAAACAATACACAGCCCCAGTGCCGAGTTTATTTTCAGCACTGAGGTTGCAGTCATTGCGAATAGATCAGCAGATTTTTTACGTTCTGAAGCGACTCAACATATCTTGCAAAGCACTCGCCAAGCGCGCCACTTCGTGACTGGCTTCTGTAGTTTGCATCGCACCCTCAGTTGTTTCACTGGTGAGATCGTTAATCGCCACCACTGAACGTGTGATTTCTTCACTGACCGCGCTCTGCTCTTCTGCAGCACTGGCAATTTGCACGTTCATATCATTAATGGTGTTAATCGCATTCACAATAGACTCTAAGCACGCCGTGGTTTTTAGCGTTTGCTCAACACCAGCACGCGCCTGCACACGACCTGTCTCCATTGCTTCAACGGCTTGCGCGGCACCACTTTGCAAACGCTCCACCATGTCGTTGATTTCCTGCGTAGACTTCTGCGTGCGCGAAGCTAGAGTACGCACCTCATCAGCCACCACCGCAAAGCCGCGCCCTGCTTCACCGGCACGAGCCGCTTCAATGGCCGCATTGAGCGCCAGCAAGTTGGTTTGGTCGGCAATACTGCGAATCACATCGAGCACACTACCAATATCTTCACTGTCTTTGGCTAATGCTTCAATCACACGAGTCGCATTTTCCACGCCCGATGCCAAGCTCTCAATGGCTTCAATGGTTTGCAGCGACACATCGCGCCCCACGCTTGCTTCCTGATCCGCATGACGCGCAGCATCAGCTGCTAAGCTAGCACTGCGTGCCACTTCACTGGCGGTGGCATGCATTTCATTCATGGCTGTAGCCACTTGTGAGATTTCATTTTGCTGCTGATGCATGCTCTCACTGGTTTTAACTGTGATAACCGATGTTTGCTCACTGGCAGCGGCTAATTGCTCCGCAGAACGATCCACATCATGCAATGCCGTTTGAAAACGCTCACTCATATCATTAAAGGCAATCGCCACATCACGCAGCTCATCATGACCTTGATAATTCACACGCACGGTCGTATCACCTGAAGCGAGTCGCTCGGACGCTTCACGTAATAATTTAACCGCGCGCTGAATACTGCTAATGACTCGAATCGCTAAAAGAATCATAATCGAGCCACCCAACAGCATCACTGCAACAAATATTTTAAGTGCTTGCTGGTAGCTCTGTTCGCCTTTGTTGTACTCATCTTGCGCATGCCCCATTAAGTTATCGCTGAGCTGAGTCATCGACGCACGCACTTTATGAATAGAGGGGTTCACTTTGGTTAAGATCATCTGATTGGCATAGTGGTAATTACCGCCAACAATGGCCTGTATCACAGGATCAACACCCTGAGTACGCAGCTGCTTAATATCTGCAAGTAGGCTATCTAGCAACTGCTGCTCGGTGGCAGCAAAGTGAATCGCACCCAGCGTCTTCCAGCCTTGCTGGTTACGCTCCTGGCCTTGTTTAATCGCATTAATATGCTGATTAACGGGATGATCATGCAACGCTAAAAAAGAAGAATCAGGCGCATGTTGCAATGCTAAAAGCAGCTCAGCACGTGAGCCATTGATATCCGCATAAATAGTATCCAGTACTTTTACGGGAACCATTTTTTCTTGATACACATCTCTAAGTGATTGATTGAGGGTATTCATACCCATCAAACCCACGGCACCAATCAAAACAAAAAGTAAAAAAGCGATGCCCGTTAACAGGGTCAGGCGCGCTTTAAAAGATATTTTATTGAGCATGCAATTTTTCCTTAGCCGCGGTCTTGCAGCCCATCAATTCAATTTTTAAAGTGAGAACATCATTCAACATAGCGTCAGCTAAGTATATCGACCCACCCGCTGTGGCACTATGCCTCTATTGCATTAACGTGTCATAACGTCACGTTTTCGTGTTAAATCCGTTTTTTTTGAGTGTTTGAGCCAAGAACTCATAGCCTTAGATCAAAAAGAACTTAAAGAACCTAGAAATGCGACTTGTACGCTATATCGACCTGCACGATAATAAGCATCTTCTTATTAACGGTTGATCCACACTATTAGCCATGAGCGAACTATTACTTATTGTGGTCAGTGCCATTTTAGTGAATAACTTTGTGCTGGTTCAGTTTCTTGGCTTATGCCCTTTTAT
The DNA here is from genome assembly GCA_035271365.1 of Thiopseudomonas sp. Classification (GTDB taxonomy): domain Bacteria; phylum Pseudomonadota; class Gammaproteobacteria; order Pseudomonadales; family Pseudomonadaceae; genus Denitrificimonas. Next base: position 19,692 of record DATERS010000118.1, on the reverse strand, counting down.
GGGCGTCTCCAAAAAAGTTGAAACAGCCATTGGTTTATCACTGGCCACAACATTTGTCCTGACCCTAGCGTCTATTTGCAGCTACCTTGTTCAGCAATATATTCTCAAGCCATTTGATCTTGAGTTTCTGCGCACCATCAGTTTTATTTTAGTGATTGCCGTGGTGGTTCAATTCACCGAAATGGTGGTCAATAAAACTAGCCCCATGCTGTATCGCGTGCTTGGAATCTTTCTTCCGCTGATCACTACCAACTGTATCGTCCTCGGCGTGGCAATCTTGAATGCAAATCGCAGTGAATACACCTTTATTCAAGCCAGTGTGAACGGCTTTGCCGCAGGCATTGGCTTTTCATTAGTGTTAGTGCTGTTTGCCGCTATGCGTGAGCGTATTGCTATCGCAGATGTGCCTAAACCTTTCCAAGGCGCGGCGATTGGTATGCTCACCGCTGGACTGATGTCATTAGCCTTTATGGGCTTTAGTGGTTTGATCAAGTTATGAATATGGTCTTGATTGCCGTCGCTGCGCTGGTTGCCTTAAGTTTAGTGTTCGGCGCTATTTTGGGCTTTGCTGCCGTGCGCTTTCGCGTAGAAGGCAATCCGATTGCCGAGCAAATTAATGCTCTGCTACCACAAACCCAGTGTGGCCAATGCGGTTACCCAGGCTGCAAGCCTTATGCAGAGGCGATTGCTGCAGGCGATAAAATCAATAAGTGCCCACCGGGTGGTGAAGCAACCATTCAAGCGCTAGCTGAATTGCTCGATGTTGAGCCTGAACCTCTGGATGCCGTCGAAGGCGAAAAGCCACAAATGGTGGCCTTTATTCGTGAAGCAGAATGCATTGGCTGTACTAAATGTATTCAAGCCTGCCCTGTGGATGCGATTTTAGGCGCAGCTAAACAAATGCACACCGTGATTGCCAGCGAATGCACCGGTTGCGATCTGTGCGTGGAGCCTTGCCCTGTGGACTGTATTGATATGATTCCAGTCGCCAGCACCTTACACTCTTGGAAGTGGGATCATCCCCTACCAGCTGGCACTTTGATTGCCACGGATCGGGAGTCTGAAGCATGAGCACTTGGCTTATTCATCCGCTGCGTGGCGGCGTACACCCTCCACAGTGTAAAACGCTATCCAATCAGCAACCGATCCATAGCGCGCCATTACCTAAACAGTTAATTGTGCCGTTGCTGCAACATATCGGCAGCCGGACAGAAGCGCTGGTTAATGTTGGCGATCAGGTGCTGAAAGGCCAATTGATTGCTGATTCCAACAGCCTGATTAGTGCTGCTGTACATGCGCCGAGCTCGGGCACTGTCAGTTTTATTGGCCCGCAGCCCTACCCGCATGTGTCTGGACAATTATTGGATGCCATCGTGATTGATACCGATGGTTTAGACACATGGTGCCCGCTAGAACCTGTGACTGATTTCACCCAGGCCACAGCCGCTGAGTTACTAGCTAAAGTACGCCAAGCCGGTATCAGTGGTTTAGGCGGTGCAGGTTTCCCTACTGCAATTAAGCTGACACCTAAAGCTGATCAGCCGATTACAACACTGATTATCAATGGCACTGAGTGCGAGCCTTATATCACCGCTGATGATGTTTTGATGCGTGAAAAAGCTGCGCAACTGATGGTCGGCATCGATATTGTCGTGCATATGCTTCAGCCTGAGCAGGTGCTGATTGCTATTGAAGACAATAAACCTGAAGCACTTGCAGCCGTGCGTCAGGCGCTTGATGCACGCACCTACCATGTGATTGCTCTACCGACCATTTACCCGTCCGGCGGTGAGCGCCAGCTGATTCAAATTTTAATGGGGCAAGAAGTCCCTGCCAATAAACTGCCTGCAGAGCTGGGTATTTTATGCCAAAACGTCGGTACCATTGTTGCCGTGCATGATGCAATTATTGCAGGTCAGCCGCTGATTTCGCGTATTACCACGCTGACGGGGCAAGCTTTAGCTAAGCCGATGAATGTCGAGTGTTTAATTGGCACACCCGCCGCTGACTTACTTGAGTTTGCAGGCTTACAGCAGGACAAACTGAGCAGACTGATTGTCGGCGGTCCGATGATGGGCTTTACTTTGCCGTCACTGCAAGCGCCGATTATTAAAACCAGCAACTGCTTATTAGCCGCGACAGTTGAAGAGTTACCACCGCCGCCACCGGCGATGCCCTGTATTCGCTGCGGTGACTGTGCGGAAGTCTGCCCTGCCAATCTATTACCTCAGCAACTGCATTTTTATGCGCTCGGCGATGACCATGAGCAACTGCAAGCCCACAACTTATTCGACTGCATTGAATGCGGTGCCTGCGCCTATGTGTGCCCATCCAGTATTCCTTTGGTACAGTATTACCGCTCAGCTAAAGCCGATATTCGTGAGCAAGAGCAAAAGCTGATCAAAGCTGATCATGCCAAAGAACGCTTTGAGTTCCGCCAAGAACGCTTACGCTTGGAAGATGAACGTAAAGAAGCCGAGCGTAAAGCTCGTGCAGAACGTCTAGCTAAATCTAAAGCTGAGCAAGCGAAAAAAGCAGCACAAGCTGATGCTGCTGGTGTTCAAGCCGCCGCATCCGACGATGAGATTAAGCGCTTAAAGATTGGCGCGAGCATGGCGCAAGTAGCGCTGCGTAAAGCACAAAAACAGCTGGACGTGCACGGCACCGACGAGCTCAAAGCCCAGGTTGAACAACTGCAACTGAGTGCCGAACACGCCAAACAGGCTTTAGCCGCCGCAACGACTGCAGCGCCAGCACCGAGCAAACCGGCTGACGACGATATTAAACGTTTAAAAATCGCCGCCAGCATGGCGCAAGTGGCGCTACGTAAAGCGCAAAAACAATTAGACACTCACGGCACCGATGAGCTGAAAGCTCAAGTTGAGCAACTGAGTGTTGCTGCTGAACAGGCCAAACAAGCGCTAGCCGCAGCAACGCCAGACACAGATGCGCCTGCTACAACTGAAAAACCTGCCAAGCCTGAGCCTAGTCCAGCTGAACAAGCCTTAAAAAAAGCCAAAATTGAAATGGCAATGAAACGTGCTGCGCTGCGTAAAGCTGAACGCAATGAAGCGGATGCCGAAACATTAGCAGCCCTGCAAGCCGAACTGACTCAAGCTGAGCACAACTTAGCTGAACTTAATCAATCCTAAGCAGGCGCCTTACAACGCCCTGTTTGTGCAACACATTTGGAGTACCCATGACTCTGCCCCGCATAACCTCGCCGCACGCGACCGGTGCCAACCGCACTCAGCGCGTGATGCTGTTGGTGATCGCCGCCACGCTGCCAGGCATTTTGGCGTTGAGCTATTTTTTCGGCATCGGCCCGCTGCTAAATATTGCCTTAGCCTGCGGTTTTGCCCTGCTGTTTGAAGCGACGATCCTTGCTCTGCGCAAACGTCCGATAGCATTCTTCTTAAAAGACGGCAGCGTGTTAGTCACCGGTTTGCTATTGGCGTTGGCTTTACCGCCCTACTCTCCTTGGTGGTTAATCGCTGTCGCCACAGGTTTTGCTGTGGTATTTGGTAAACAACTGTTTGGCGGACTGGGCCAGAATCCATTTAATCCTGCGATGCTGGGCTATGTTGTGGTGTTAGTCTCCTTTCCGGTGGATATGACCCTTTGGCCTAGCGCACATAGCATCGATGCTATGGCAGGCTTGCAACATGTGTTTTTCGGCCAAGCCTTTCCCGATGCATGGAGCCAAGCCACGGTGCTGGATGTTATTAAGACCAATAACAGTCTAACCCTAGAAGAACTCTGGCGCGACAACAGTGCCTTTGGCGTCTTCGCCGGTTACAGCAGCGAGTGGGTGAATCTGGCCTTTTTACTCGGTGGCCTATTTCTACTGCGCAAAAAACTCTTTAGCTGGCATGCACCACTGGGCATGCTCGCCGCGCTATGTGTTATGAGTATTGTCTTTTGGAACGGCAGCGGCTCAGACTCACATGGCTCGCCACTCTTTCATCTGCTCAGCGGCGCGACCATGCTCGGTGCATTCTTTATTGTCACCGACCCGGTCAGCGGTGCTACTAGTGTGCAAGGTCGCCTGATCTTTGGCGCTGGCGTCGGTGTACTGATCTATGTCATTCGTGCTTGGGGCGGTTATCCAGATGGCGTCGCTTTTGCCGTATTACTGATGAATCTCTGTGCACCGACCATCGACTACTTCACCCGTCCACGCACTTATGGTCATAAAACCGCCAAGCGCGGCTTTAAGGCGGGAGAATAATAATGCTGCCAGAAATCACTCGTTCCATGGTTAAAAACAGTTTGGTATTAGCACTATTTGCTGCTGTTACAGTAGCTGTCGTGGCGATCACCCAACAATCCACCGAATCACGTATTGCTGAAGCGGAGCGCGCGGCACAAATTCGTGCGCTGGGTGAAATCTTACCGGCACACAGTTACAACAATGCGCTACTCGATAGCGTTGTTTACTTAAATGAATCCTTACTCGGTCATCGTAAAGATACGCCTGCTTATCTAGCGAGCGTTGATGGACAACCCGCCGCCGTGATTCTACAAGTCAATGCACCAGACGGTTATAGCGGTACCATAAGCCTGCTGATTGGCATTATGGCGGACGGCACCCTCAGCGGTGTCCGCGTGATTCAACATAAAGAAACCCCCGGTCTAGGCGATCATATTGAGCTAGCCAAAAGCGCATGGATTACCAGTTTTAATGGTAAAAGTTTAAATAATCCAAACGAGCGCGGCTGGGCAGTGAAAAAAGACCACGGCGACTTTGATCAGTTTGCCGGTGCGACTATTACCCCCCGTGCAGTGGTGACTGCGGTACATAAAGCACTGCAGTATTTTGACCATAATCATGCTGAACTTTTTGCTCAATTACCCACAACGGAGACACAACCATGAATCCGTCATTTCGCGAAATCACCATCAACGGCCTGTGGAAAAACAACCCCGGCCTCGTACAACTTTTAGGCTTGTGTCCACTACTCGGCACCAGCAACTCTACGGTGAACGCTTTAGGTTTAGGCATTGCTACAGCGCTGGTGCTGATTTGCTCCAACGCGGCAGTCTCATTAATCCGTAATGCGGTGACCAATGCCGTGCGCTTACCCGCCTTTGTAATGATTATTGCCGCACTGACCACCTGTATTGAATTACTGATGCAAGCCTTCACCTACGAGCTGTTTCAGATTCTAGGAATTTTTATTCCGCTGATTACCACCAACTGCGTCATTCTCGGACGGGCGGAAGCCTTTGCGGCAAAAAACTCCATGCTGCGCTCCAGCTACGATGGCTTGATGATGGGTATAGGCTTTGGTTTAGTACTGGTGATGATCGGTGCCACGCGCGAGTTGCTCGGTACCGGCATGCTGTTTACCAATATGCATCTATTGTTTGGCAGCATCGCTGAGCATTGGCAAGTCGTAGTGTTTGAAGACTATAAAGGTTTTTTACTGGCTATTTTACCGCCCGGTGCATTTTTAGTTTTAGGCTTACTGATTGCCTTAAAAAACTGGATCGATCAGTACTACACCGAACATATCGCTAGCAAAGCAGAAGCTGCCGCACCCGCAGTCAATCGTCGTGTACGTGTCACTGGCGTAGTGGACTAAGGCGGCGAAGATGGAACAGCAAGGCGTATTACGCAGTTGGAATGACGACAAAGGCTTTGGCTTTATTCGTGCGGATAACCGTGATTACTTTATCCATATTTCCAGTGTGCAGGGTGAGCGCCCACAACAGGGTGAAGCTGTTTTATTTATCGCGGGCACCGATGTAAAAGGTCGATTATGTGCAGAATCGATGCGTAGCACAAGGACTCAAGCGGCCCCAGCCAAACGGGTTCACAGCTCGCAACATAGGCAGCGCCCACTGACAGCTAACAATCTAAAGCGCTCACTCTCTATACTGGTGACTGCTTGCGCCATTCCAGCTATGGGTGCATGGCAAGCTTTTCAACACGGCGCGGTGTGGTGGCCATTGTTACTGTATATAGGCATGAGTCTATTGAGTGTCGGGCAATACTGGCACGATAAGAAAAACGCAAAAAATGGACAATGGCGTACCCCTGAAAAACAACTGCATACGGTTGAATTGCTCGGCGGCTGGCCCGGCGCCTTATTAGCGCAACAACTGCTCCGCCATAAAACCCAAAAAACATCATACCAAGCGGTGTTCTGGCTGATTGTTTTAATCCACCAAGTGTACTGGCTCGATCAACTGAGCTTTGACGGCCAGCTACTGCAGCAGGCGCTCAATACGCTGTAAGTAGCCTCATCAATCGATGACTGCTGGCTTACAGCTCACGCACCCAAAATAGCTCATGTTTGCGCACCGCTTTACGTAAAAACTCACTCTCACCGGTCTTCGGCCAACGCCGTCCAGTTAAGACCTGCTGAATGATTCGACGCAAACGCTTTTTAAACGGCTGTGGCGTCTGTAAATCATGCTGCATCAATAGCGCCATAGCTTTATCCAACTGCTGCTCAGCGCTCAGCACATAGCTAAACAACTCATCAGCCGGTAGCTCCAGCATCGCTGGCGGCAGTGCCACACCGGTATTGGCATTGCCCATCGGCCAACGATCATTGTCGTGCAAATGGTTGGCATACAAAAATAAACGCTTCGGCCGCCAGTCACTCTGTTCCAGTGCCTGAAAGAACGCTTGCGTGGTGGCAATATGATCCGCATGTGGGTCAATTTCCGGATGCGGCATCACCACCACATCAGGTTTAAAGTGCATTAAACATCCCGCCAAATCGGCAACCAAATTCTGCCACGTCGGCAAGCCATTAGTATCAGCCGGCAACGCAATAGCATTATGCTGACGCGCACTGCGGATATCGGTCTCACCTGACTGCTTAGACGCAAAAGGGATATCCGGCTGCTGCGCCATACTGGGCAATTGCATACAGTAATAACCCAATTGCACACAGTTAGCTTGCGGCACACCGCCCCACAAGGGAATCGCCATGCTATCCCAAGTGCGCAAGCGCCCTTTTAACTGCGCGGCCTGTTGTTGCGATAAGCCTAAGCGCTGATAATATTCAGCTTCGATTTCACCTTGAGTTAGCGTAACAATGCTGACATTTTCAGTACTGCTATACAGTCCAAATGCAGCTAACTCAGCATCATCCGCATGCGGCGCAAGAATCATAATACTTTCTGTAACAGGGCTGGGCTGGGTAAACACATACAGCTCGATATCCGCCGCAACACTACAAAAGCGCCCACGTACTATCAGGCCCTCTGCCATTAAAGCTTCAGCTTGCCCAGTTAAATTCAGATAACGCAGCCCTTGCGCACCGCGCTCAAAGGTTTGCTGATCATCACCTACGCAGATACTTGGATCAAAGCAACGACCAAGCCAAGTGCTTGTAATGTGCACCTTAGCAATCACTGTTGCCTGCTGCACTTGTGGCAATAATTCGGCAGCCAATTGCCAACGACCCTTTCGCATCGTCACCTTAATGGGCTGAATCGATTCTGGGAAACGGTATTGATAATCATCCTGCGGCGAATAAAACAAATGATCAGCAAACCACGCTTCATGCACCAGCCACAGCAATACCAGTGCCAGCGGTAGCACCCACAGCGGTGCAATCAAGCCAAGGATAACCAGCCCTGCCAGTATCACCAGCATAGCAATACGCTTAGTGCGGCGATGCTGTTTGAGTAATTGCTGTTTACGTACGGACATTAGGACACCTTATAGACAGCAACTCGATTGCACCAACGGTCTTTATATTCACGATCCGCACGACCAAATGAATAGCGCAACGGTTTTTTCAACTCGCGCGCATGCTGCCATTCGTTTTGTGTATTTACAAAACTCAGCACACTGCCCGGGCTCAGTGAATTGTAGTCGGTATCCACGCCACCATTAATATATTCAAGACTGATCCACTCAGGCGCTTCAACGCGATACAAGACTTGAAAGGCCACCGGCTTATCTTCCAAGGTAATAAAACTGCCGGTCATAAACTCGCGCATCAAGCCAAACACATCCGCCAAGTGATCTTTGCCCGGCACAGCAAAGCCCCAACGTTTCTCAAACAGTTGAGTATAAATCTGCGCTTGCTCAGCAGCCGACAGCGTATCCACGGGAATAATCACGCCACCCTGCTCTTCTAATAAGCGCTGCTCACGACGTTGGTTATAACGAAACTTTTTACTGTACTGCTCAGGCTCACGGGCCAAGGCTAAGCCTTCTTTCTGCTCTTTTAACGTGGAGATACGCTGCGCATGCAACTCAGATACATACTGCGCTTTATGGCGCATAGCAATCACTGCATCAGCCGCTTGCGGAAGAATAATTTCAGCATTACCTAAATCAAATACACCACGCTTTTTCTGCTGCTTGAGTACATCTTTCGCCAGAGCAATATGTCGGCCCCAAGTAGGTACTGCGGCCTGCAACTCACCATCGACTGAGCAACCCAGATAACGCACAGCAATCCCCGCTAAATTCGCCAAGCGTTCTACCACATCAGGGTGCGTCGCCACACTACCGCCCCAACGCAACCAGGCTGCGCGATAGTCTTCAGCACTGATGGGATGCCAGCCACGCTCACGGTACAGACGAAAATAGCTCAACATAATGCCAAAGGCTCCAGCAGCAGAATAAAAAAGCGATTCTAACACAGCCTGCCGCTGGGCTTTATCTGCAAGGCGAGGAAGCTAACCTGCTATCGCCCCTGTCTGCTAAACTGATTTAATATTTTATTAATAATTTTGAGTACAGCGTACTCACCCTATTTTTAACGAGGTCAGATAACCTATGCGGGTTTTAATCACTGGAGCACAAGGGCAAGTGGGTAAGGAGTTGATGCTTTGCGCACCCAAAGACTGGCAAGTGCATGGCTTGGGCTCCCGCGAACTTGATATCAGTGACTTACAACAAGTTATAACCGCGACTCAATCATTACAGCCAGAATTGATTATTAACGCCGCCGCTTATACTGCAGTAGATAAAGCCGAGAGCGATAGCGCGCGTGCTGATGCAGTCAATCATCTGGGCGCTGAAAATCTAGCTAAAGCAGCGCAACAATTGAATTGCCCACTGCTGCATATTTCCACAGATTACGTTTTTGCAGGCGATCACACACAGCCTTATACAGAACAGGATACACCTGCACCCAACAGCGTATACGGCGCAACTAAATGGCGTGGTGAACAAGCAATTAATGCATTTTGCCAACAGCATATTATCTTGCGCACCAGCTGGGTGTTTGGTCTGCATGGCAATAACTTTGTCAAAACCATGTTACGTCTTGGTCAAGAACGCGATGCTCTGAGCATTGTTGCCGATCAAATCGGCGGCCCCACTTCAGCACGCAGTATCGCGCAAGCTCTCTGGCAGATTGCCGAGCAGTATAAAAACACCGGCCACAGTGTTTGGGGTACTTACCATTTTAGTGGCGCACCAACCTGCAGCTGGTACGACTTTGCTAGCGAGATTTTTAAACAAGCCTCGGCACTGCAATTGATTGAAAAAGCGCCAACCTTGAGCCCGATAAAAACAATTGACTACCCAACACCCGCACAACGCCCCGCCTACTCGGTATTGGACAATAGCAAAATCAACCAGCAACTCAATATTGCGCAAAGCGACTGGAAAAACGAACTCAGCCTGATGTTAAACGCACTCAAAGATGCCCAATAATCACCTTTCAGGTAAGATGCGCGCATCAACTATTTAAGGCCATTGCATGCAAAAGCTCGACCATAATGACTATTTAGCCCTGCGCGAAAACTGTAAAGTGATTGAGCAAGACGGTTTTGGCGATAAAGTAATGATTCTGCAAGACGGCACGTTTTTAAAACTGTTTCGCCGTAAGCGCTTAATTACTTCAGCTGCAATCTGGCCCTATGCACAGCGTTTTGCCGATAATGCAAAAAAACTGGAAGAATTGGGTATTCCTTGCCCGAAGATTATTCAGGTCTATCGCATTCCCAGTATTGAACGCGATGCAGTGCACTATCATCCGCTACCCGGTACAACCTTACGCGACATACACACTGGCACAGCGGCCTACCCTGATGATCTACTGGAACGCTTTGCTCAGTTTGTCGAGCATATCCACGACCTAGGCGTGTTCTTTCGCTCCATCCACTTGGGCAATGTAGTACTCACACCTGAAGGTGAAATCGGCCTAATCGATATCTCCGATCTAAAAATACAAAGCCGCCCGCTAAACAAAAGACAAAGAGCAAGAAACTTTGTGCATATGACAAGAGATGCTGGGGATAAAGAGTGGTTGAGCCCGATTTTAAAATAGGCAATGTCTAGACCAGAGCTAGGCTTGTGCTTAACGTACTCAGATTATCGAGTTCACTTGAGTCACTCATCATTATTTATTGAGCAACACCTTCTCAAATAGTGGTTTAAGCAAATCCGCACCACGCATATTCAAGTGATCATCATCATAATATATTGGTAAACCATCAAGATCGCCGTAACAACGCTCAGCATCACATAAATAAGGTATAGGGTCTAATAGAGTAATATTGCATTGACTGGCTACTTTATCCAAAAGGCGCAGTGTCACTTGATTCCTTTCTTTATATTCAGACAAGCTCACAGAAATTCTCTTTTGCTCACCATTAAGAAGAAGAGAGCGTCCCATTATATTAGGTATATTTAATTTAAATTCAGGCGTAGGCTTTAATACATACACCGCATGGCTTTCTGCCAATGTACATAATGTTTCAATATAACCAATATACATCTCATTAAGATACATATCTGAAAATGTATTATAAGGCTGAGTTAAATACAGCACTGGCTCTTCATAACGCCCAGCTTTTTCATTCGGACCTAAAAAGTGAGCTGAAAACCTATTAGCCACTAAAATGGGAATATCTGGATACTCAGACACCTTATTTATTCTTGGTGTTAAAAATCCATGGCATCTCGATGAGTCTTTGCCTTTCGCCTGAATATCACTAATGGTCGGGCATCCACTTTGCGTCCAGTCTAAGACCTTATAATTATCTAAAGTATGGGCAACACTTCCTATAATAGCCATAGCATGGCTATCGCCAATAACAATAGCCCCTAACTCACCTTCACCATATATACAGTCATGCTGATCTCTATCACTTTGGCATCTTTTCATCTCATGAAATTTATTATTAGCTTGGTCAAAAACTGTAAAAACCTCATCAGGTAATCTATCGATGATACCTTTGTTATGCCTAATATTTTTTGCTAGTAATAAAACAGCAACAAGAGGCACCAATATTAATAAAGATACAAAGAGGCGATTATTAGAGGTTAAAAACTTTCTGCTAGGATTTTCAATATAAAAATAAGATAGAGCGCCTAAAATAATAGATAATGATATCAGCACTACACTGACGATAACTGACTGCTCAATATCAAATAGCAAGATAGAAACAGCTAACGGCCAATGCCAAAGATATATTGAATAGGACCAATCTCCCAATCTCTGAGAAATAGCGTTACTGGTAATAAATGAGTCTTTACCTGAATAAATAATTAATGCGGTACCTAGAGTGGGTAAAAGTGCTGCAAAACCTGGCCAAACAGTGCTTGGACTATAGACAAATATAGAAACAACAACAAAAGAAGTCCCTAGATGAGCACACCAGTCTTTCCTGATTTTATAACTATCATAGGTCACAGCATAATAAACAAGACCACCTAAAAACATCTCCCATGCCCTAGAAGGCAGCATATAAAACGCATAACTAGAATCAGAATAACTTTTATAAACCGAATAAAAAAATGACACTAAAAATAAAAATAGAATAACTTTAGGTATTATTTTTGCACTGAATTTAGAAATGAAAAACAATAAAATCGGATATAAAATATAAAACTGCCATTCAACGGATAATGACCATGTATGCAGTAATAAGCGTTCATGGGAGTCCGGATCAAAATAACCTGAATTTTTAAAAAAATAATTATTTGATAAAAACAGTAATGACCTATCCACTTCTTTAGCAAGATTTAAATAGTCATCAGGAGAAAGATAGAACCAGCCAATAATCAACAGCACTATAGCTAGAAAAAACAAAGCAGGAATAATTCGCCGAGCTCTTGCTAAATAAAAATTGACAAAGCTAAAGTTATTTTTATCAATGCCTCTAATAACAATTGATGTCATTAAGAAGCCTGAAATAACAAAAAATATATCAACCCCGACAAATCCACCGGAGAATCCAGCAATACCAAAATGAAATAAAACAACAGAAACGACTGCAATAGCGCGAAGTCCATTTATTTCTGCTCTAAAAGAAGTAGCACCCATGTTTTCCCCAAACAGTTAAAAACTATAAAAATATAACAGAGAGCATCAAGCTAAGAACAACACAACATACTAAATGACAATCCTAATAAAAAGCTACTTACAAATAGAAAAACCCTAAAAAAAGATGAATAAAAACATATAAAGCATTACAATAACCTGATCAAAATCAAAACCAATCGATAACAAATGGAAGTCATAATGCCAATTGATTTTAAAAAAATCTTTCTAAAGAACTGGCTTGAAAAGCCATTAGCTTTCGGCGTTTTTTTTATTATGGCTGGTTTACCAATATTACAATCAGTATCACACTATCATACTTTTTTTTACATACTGATATTATTACCAATCATTCTTTACTCTGCGACTTATCCTAAATCGATTAACAAAAACCTATCAAATATAACAAAAATATTTATTGTATTTTCTATATGGTCATCTTTATCTATACTTTGGAGTGATTCAAATGCATCAATATTAGATCCGATAAAAAGGTCCATATACATACTTTCATTATTTATTGCATTCTCAATCATCACAAATATAAAAAAAGAAAACTTATTACTCATATTTATTATTTCTGGACTGACTGTCACTACAGTATCAATTTATAGCTTATACTTATTTATATCAAACTACTCTTTAGAACTCATAGCAAGCTACCCACTAAACCCTCGCCTTATTGGAGCTGGTGCTTTAAGCAATCCACTACTCAGCTCACATATATTTGGTTTTTTTGCAGTATTATTTCTGGTTTTATCTACAACAGCTAGTAAAGCAGAAACAAAAACCAAAGGCATCTACCTTATTTTAGGTTTTATTTTAATAGTAATAACTATCGCAACAGGTTCAAGAACATCTTTAGTTGCATTAATTACAACATCAATTTGGATTGCATTTACTCTAAAAAGCAAAAGATCAATATTAATTATTACGGCTACTGCCATCATAGTAATAGTTATATATCTATTATATCCAGAAGCAATTCTTAACCGAGGCTTATCCCATCGCCCTGAACTCTGGTCGATCGCTATAAATAAAATCCTATCTCAACCCATGATTGGTTATGGCTTTGATTCAAATTCAGGCTTTTATATAGCTGCTGTAGACACAACCTTTCGAGAGCCTCATAACATACATTTAAGCATTCTCTACTTCACCGGTATTATTGGTTTTAGTCTGTGGTGTATTATGCATGCTTATGCACTGTGGGTATGCTGGAAAAACAAAGCAGATACTTTATTTATAGTTGCCAGTGCATTACTTGTTTATGGCATAGCTGCAGGAATGACAGAGGGTGGTGGGCTACTGCCAAGGCCTAAAGAGCACTGGTTTATTACGTGGATTCCACTGGCTTTTGTATCCGCTTTATTAACACATAAAAACTTAAAAACTAAAGAGTCTGTTGCTGAGCGTACTTAAATAGTCCATCAATATCACCGCTGCAAAGCAGAGGAATTGCTTGCTCAATCAATTCCTCTGGCCAATTCCACCATGCTAATCTCAGCAGTGCTTGGCGTTCAGTCTCTGTAAACCTATAGCGTACACAACGTGCTGGATTACCTGCCACAATAGAATAAGGCTCTACATCCTGAGTCACAACAGCGCCCGCAGCCACAACCGCACCGTGACCTATACTTACACCTGATAAAATAACAACACCAGTACACAGCCAAACATCATGGCCAATGACCACATCCCCACGACTAAAAGCGTACCCTTCAATATCTGCTGCTGACTTAACAAAAGCAGGAAAAGGAAAGGTTGTGATCCAATCTGAGCGATGATGTCCGCCTAAAAAAATATTCACATCTTCAGCAATTGAGCAAAAGGAGCCTATTTTTAAAGTTGAGCCTTCCTTCCAGTCATGTACCAATGGAATGCCATAACTTCCACGCCCCATTTCATAGCCTGGGTATTTATTTTTAAACTTTGCCACGCCTCGTTCAAGCTTCGGTAAAGCTTTAATTCTCTTTTTTTCTTTTTTATTAGAAAAATATTTTAAAAGACGCATACAAAATATTCACTTTTCTAGAGGATAAAAGTATAAGCGAAGCAAGCCTCTCCAAGTTTTTTTATTCCATCTTGCAAAGGGAATATCTTTCAATAACGACCGAGCCAATGCTCGATCTCTATTGGCTACTTTCAAAAACATAGAGTTTAAAAACTTATACTTAACAAACTCATAATCTGGATGATCAGAGAATCGTGCATAAGTATCAAGTATGCTACTGATCATAAACTTATGGTTTTTATAGGTATTGGTTGCGTGCTTTCTATACTGAGCGAGTACAACTGGAATGCAGTCAATATAATAACCTGCTCTAGTTATTTTAAGCTCAATCATAAGGTCTTCTAAGCGATTATCTTCATCAAAACCACCGACCTTTTCTAGCGCTTCTCTTCTAATAAGCAAAGTTGTTGCAGGCACATAAGGTTTTCTTTCTAAGAAAACATCTTCAAAATTTAAACGACGAAAAGGCGTATCACGACCTTGTCTTTTTTCTGGGTATAACACTCCATCGGAATCAATCAGCTCAATATTACCGCCACAAATACCGACTTCAGGCTTATCTTTAATATATTCAATTTGCGCTGAGATTCGATGCGGGAGCATAACGTCATCTGAGCCAAAAGGAATAATGTACTCTCCTTTTGACTTAGCAATCGTCTCATTTAAAGTTTTAGTTAGACCTTTGTTCTTTTGTGCTAAGAAATAAAATCCATACTTCTCTTTTAAGCGATTTATAATATCAACGCTTGTATCGCTTGAACCATCATCCACTACTAACAGCTCAATATTTTCATAATCTTGATTTAGAATACTAAGTATGCATTCTTCAATATATTTCTCATGGTTGTAACAAGAAACTATAACTGAAACCAAAGGGCTGTTATCACTCATTATTTTTTAATCCATTTTCTATAAGTTCAAGATACTGCACCTTAAACTCTTCTATACTGTGATTATTAACTAAATATGTATAAGCTCGCTGGCCAAGCTCGACCCTTTCCTGAGTGCTTTTATCTAAATAAGCCTTAAGCGCTTCTGCTATGTCTTCAATGTTATGTGGATCTATAACAATACCGCCAGCTCCTTTAATTAAAGGCAGCATAGCTGGGACATCAGAGGCAATAATAGGCAGTTTTGCACACATACCTTCAAGTAAAGCTAAGCCCAGCCCCTCTTTAAAAGAAGGCATCACCCAAATATCAAATGCTTTTGCTAAACGTATCGCATCCGGCTGAAAGCCTAATAAGTGTACGCGTCCTGCAAGACTCAACTCTAAAATCAAATTATGCAGATTATTTTTTTCACGCCCATCGCCAATAATTGCTAAATGTGCATTAGGGTAATCCATGCTAATCGCTGCAAAAGCTTTTATGAGGTTGGCATGGCCTTTTAACGGTACTAGACGCCCTAGCGCACCAATAATCTCAATAGATTGATCAAGTGCCAGCTCCGCTCGAGCGGTGGACTTATCAAGGATGATCTCTTTAGCTTTTTCAGTATCAATTGCATTGGTAATCGATACTGTATTTTTTTCTGTAAAACCTGATTTTAAACCTAATAAATAGTCTTTGACTGCTGGAGAAACACCGACAAACTTCCAGTTTTTATTGATTCTTTTTTTAACTTGCTGACGTCTATAAGCTCGATCGTAATCACCAAAGCCATGCGCAATACCAATGCATAGTGGAATATTCAAAAAACGAGATAGAGTCAACAGCATATTAACCGGCTTATACCGATTACAAATCACCACATCAAACTGTTCTTTTTTCAGGTACTTATACAGCGTCCACAAGGCCGTTATTCTTAAACCTTTAAGCTGTTTATCGGTAAAGTCAAAATAGATGGACTGGTCTGCACAGCTGATAGGTTCATCTTCTGTAGGCCGTCCTGCAAAAAAACCATTGACCGTGGTAAACCTATCATCAGGTAGCGCTTTGAATATTTGCTCACCCAAATCAGAAATATCAGTTTTCTTAATATTATATTTAGGGTGTAATTGTAGAACTTTAATTTTATTCACAGTTCATCACCGCTTTAATACCATCAGCAGAAATCTCATAACAACACCCTAGATTAATATTTCCTAACTGAATAGGCTTGTGATTGAGCCAGTCATTTTTCTTCCAGATGGCAAAATGAAAATATGGGTAATAGGAGCCTTTATCTAAATCGTTGCTAATGACGCCGTCTTTCCAAAACCATTTTTTTGGAAAATCATAGCTGCCATCTTTCCAAGCAATACAGCCATTGGGAGTTGTATAGCGTTCTACAAAGCACCCTTTGCGTGAAAGTGGATAGATATTTTTCAATAGATATCGTGTTTTTTCTGGAAAATTTTTATGTTTAACAAAAAGTTTACTAAAGGCTCTTTCATCAATAGCTAAGTGCAAGGGATTAGAAAATTTTTCTTGCCAGTTGGGTATTTTTTTAAACACCTGCCGCATTTTTTCAGTGTTTCTAAAAAGACACAGATGTCCAGAAACTCGAGTTGCATGATTAGAATATATATCAAACTTACTTAAATATTCTTGAGTATAGAGAGTGCGTAAATCACCATAAACCAAATCTAAGTCACCAAACCCCCAAAAGTCATAGCGGCTTATTAACTCCTGATGAATCAGTCCAAACGCGGGTCGAATATCACATATCTTATAGGCATTATCAGGGTCAAAATGTATTGAGAGCTTAGAGGAAACCAATACTTTGTACTGATCAAAACTCATTTCTTGATATTTTACGTTTTCAGGAAAGCTTTCTAAAGCCCCGCAATCACTGAAAAAAAACCAATCAATCGTTGGATTTTTTCTACAGCTTTCTATAAATAGCTCAATCCAAAAAGGCCACTTGCCGAAATAGGGCATCAGTATAGCTATCGTAGGTAATGTCTTATGTTCACTCATACTGACTCTCTTATTTTTAAATTCCTTTTATTCCTAACTACAGAGTAAATTTTATAATTAGTTTCTCTTATTGCACTTAAATTAAAGTGTGTAACGAAATCCTGTGGCTTATCAAAGCTCAAGTCGACCATAGCGTCTAAAGAATAATTCCACCATTGGGTATCGAGTAACTCTTGTGCCAATAACTCAGGAAAGCGTTCCCTGATAACTCGAGCAGGAATACCACCAACAATGGTGTATGGCTTAACATTTTGGCTAACCACTGCCCTCGCTGCAACGATAGCGCCATCACCAATCGTGACGCCTTCCATAATCAAAACACCTTCGCCAATCCACACATCATTGCCAATGGATGTTTTGTTTTTATTGGCTGCATAAGAAAGCCGTACGGGTGTTTTTTTAAATGACTGATCATACTGAAAAGGGCTGCTACTGACCCAATCTGTTGGATGCGCCTGCGCATTCACCCCAATATGAATATTTTCGCCTAATGAGCAAAATCGTCCAATGCTCAGATCTGAAGAAACAATTCCGCTCCTAAAAAAACTATAGGCGCCAATTTTAAGTGTTACAGAAGCGGCTTCTATTCTGCCTAGAGAACTATTCTCCTCCATAAGAATATGTGTTTTTTTGGAAATATCTTTAGCGGTGAATTTTATATCCAGATTTGCAGCAGCTAGATTTTTTTTAAAACCTGTCAAAGCCTTAACAAGCAATCGAAATGTCTGACTCACAAAACTAATCAAAAAACACAGCCTCAAGCGCTGTGTACTGACTCGTTGCACTGGCATCAGAAAACTCGCTTAAATCAAATACCTTTATATCCTCTTGCTGGCTTATTAGAGCCATTAAGTTCGCTAATCCTTTAACATCCCCCAGCTCAAATAAATACTCAGGATCACTTACCACCTCTTTCGCTCCCCCACAATCCGTCGCAATCACCGCCACACCCGCTGCCATAGCCTCCAGCAACACCATACCAAAGGGCTCATGATCCGAAGTCAGTGCAAACAAATCAAAGGTTTTAAAGTAACGTCGCCCGTTCGGCACTTGACCAAGAAAACGCACGCTATCAGCCACACCCAGATCAATCGCCAGCTGCTTCAGCTGCTGTTCTAAACGACCACTACCCATAATGGCGAGTAAACTGCCTGCTGGTAGTTCTGGCAACGCCTTGGCAAAGCCTTTGATCAATGTGGCTTGGTCTTTATCAGGGTGCAAGCGACCGACGTTGCCGACTATCCAGGCATCTAAAGGTAAGTTAAGAACTTCGCGTGCTTGTTCTCGGCTAACTTGCTCAGCTTGCACTGCTTCAACATCAATACGGTTATACAGCGTTTCGATATTCTCAGGTTTAAACTTTGGCAAGCAAGCACGCATATCATCACGTACCGCATTAGATACACCGAGTAAACGTAAGCGGTCACGAAAGTGATTGGCTAACCACTGGCGGGAGCGACGTTTATAGTCACCAAAGGCGTGATGCACACCTATGACTGGCAGTTTCGAGCCAAACAAGGCAATATAAATCGGTTTAAAACGATGGGCAATACACAGAGTAAAGTTACGGCTAGCAACGATTTTCTTAAAATCTTTAATCGCAGCAAGCTTTAGGCCACGGACTTGCTTGCTGCTGTAGTTCAAAAAAATCACTTCATCTGAGGCACTACCCTGCGCCACAGCCTCATCGGGTTTGCCGGTTAAATACACGGTACAGACTTTGTACTCAGTATCTTTAAACAACGCAGCATACTGACGCGCGCAATCCATAAAGGGCCCGTTATAACCATGGCTAAACTGCAAAACCCATGGCTCTGCAGCTTTTTCACCAACCTTAGTTGCTAACATCGGCCTTATCTTCCTTGACCACCAAAATATCTTCCATAATCAAATACTGCAGATCTGAGCCATAGAACATATCCAGCGCATCTTTCGGCGAACAGACCATGGCTTCACCACGACGGTTGAGTGAGGTATTCAGTGATACGCCATTACCGGTGAGTTTTTCCAGCTCCAGCATCAAGTCGTACCAGCGTGGATTGTATTGACGCTCCAGTACTTGTGCGCGTGAGGTGCCGTCTTCGTGCACCACTTCAGGTACGCGAGCTTTCCACTCATCGCTGACTTCAAAGGTGAAGGTCATAAAGGGCGATGGGTGATCCACTTTGAGCATTTTTTCTGCCACGGTATCCAGCATCGACGGGCAGAATGGGCGCCAGCGCTCGCGGAACTTGATTTGCTCGTTAATGCGATCCGCTACTTGTGGAATACTTGGGCAACCAATAATCGAACGACCACCTAAAGCCCGCGGGCCAAATTCCATACGGCCTTGGAACCAGGCCACAGGATTGCCATCGACCATAATCTTGGCGATATGCTCAGGTACATTATCGATTTTCTGCCACTGCGGCTGGCCAGAGTGTTTGGCACAGGCGGCAATCACTTCTTCGTTAGTGTACTCAGGGCCAAGATAAACATGCTCCATCTTCTCCACTGGTACGCCACGTTGTTGTGAAATATA